>CASEQO010000159.1 GCA_949290035.1 uncultured Mycoplasmataceae bacterium | reverse complement strand
GTTAGTTAAAACACCAAATGGGTTATCATATGTTTTTAAACCATCTTTACATGGTTCAATAACAAATGATTCTTTTTTATCAGAAACAATAAAATGTAATGGTGCTACAGGTAATTGTGGAACTATTGGTTTATTAACAATCACAATTGTATTTTTAGCAAAATATTCTTTTACTTCTGCAACAGTTGTAAAGTTAGCTAAAACTCATTGAATAACTTCAAAAGGAGTTATTTCTACTAATTTACCTTTTGATGATTTAGTTGATCCTGGTTCTGGATAAAAAGCAGTACCTGGAAAGTTTAAACCAGCACAAGCTAATCCTTTTTCATTAGCAGCTTCTGCATATAAAGGGTAATCTACACCTTTATTTGCTGGATCTTTAAATGGAAAAGCCATTCCAATCATTGCATATTTTTGTTTTAATGCAGTTTTTTGAAATCTCATTGGTCAAGTAAAGTTTCTTGGTACTAAAACAATTTGTTGACCAAAAGGAGTTTCAATATCCATATTTCTACCAAATAAATTAATTTTCTTTTTGTTTAAATTTAATGCAGTACACATAAGTAATTCCTTTTTTATTTAATTATACATTATTTAATTAAGCACTCATTGCTTCTTTTTTTGAAGAAAGTTTGTTTAATTTATTTTGTTTTCTAGTTATATTGTCATTTAATTTTTCAATTTTTGCTTCTAATGAATAATTTACATCTTTTGTAATTATTTCATTGTATTTAGCTCAAGAATCGTTGTAGTAGTTAATTAATAATACATGACCATCAATTTGTTGAGCTTTGTTATAATTTGCTACATAGTTAGCAATTGCAATCTTTTTATGACATTCTTTAATTTTATTTTCTTTTTCAACATCTAATTTAGTTTTTAAAGATTCTGCCATTAAAGTTTTTTCAGCTAATGCATAGTCAGCTTTATATTTAGATCATTCATCTTTATTTTCTAATTTAATTTTAGCTGATTCTTTTTTAGCATTTAATTTTTCTAATTTAGCATTTGATTTGTTAATTAATGCTTCTTTTTTAGCTTCATCAATAACAATTGCATTTGCTTCTTCTAATTTGTGATTTAATTTTTGAACTTTTGCTTCTGCTTTAGAATCTAATTTATGCATTAACACTTCAACATTGTTTGCTTCTTTTTCAATGTTAGGATATTTAGCGTGGAAATCATGTTCAAATGATTTTAATGCTTCTTCAGATTCTTTAGTTAATCTATAAGCAAAGTTTTGACCTAATTGAATTTCATCAATAAGTTTTTTAGAAGTTAAAGATTTAATTTCTTTTTCAACATCTTTTAAATTAGATAATTCAATTAATTCTTTTTTAGAAACTATAGTATAGAAGAATACCATAGATAATAATGATAATTCATTAGCATTTAATTTTTTAGATTTAAAAGTTTCTTCTACAGCTTTTTTGTATTCTTCATAAGAATTGTAGTAAGTATTTTTAGCTCTCTTAGCTTCACCTTTTAAATCTCTTTTTTCATTGTTTTCTCTGAAATCTTTTTTACTAAATAAGATTCTCATTGAAGCTAATCTAATAGCCATGCTGTGTTTGAAGTAAATTACTCTACTATATTTTGTTGGAGAATATTCTAATAAACCTTTAATACCTTTGTTTGTAATAATAGCTGAACAAGCTACAACTATTAATGTACCTAAAGCCATACATACAATTGCAAAGATTTCTAAGTTCATTGTAGTACCTGTAGTAGTTTTACCAAAGATAACTGAACTTTCTTCCATTTCCATTAATGAACCTGAAATTGAGTTAACAATTGCAAATCCAATAGCAATAAATACACCTAAAATAGCCATTTGGTTATTTGATTGTCCAGCACCATATAATCTACCACATAAGAATGCAGGAGTTGATGTATAAACATAAACTGATAATCCTGCAAATGCAAAGTAAGCATAAACTAATCCAGGAGTTTGTACACTTAACATTAAACAAATAATTGCAACTACTTGCATCATTCCTGATAAGAATATAGATTTTGTTGGTCCTAATTTATCATTTAAGATACCACCACCAACATTACCAACTAAACAAGTAACACCAAAGATTGTACCACCTGTAGCCATTACTTCTGTATAATCTCAACCATTAGCTGGAGCAGTAGCCATTCGAATAATTTGACCATTTGCTGAAGCATGAACTGTACCCATTTGTAAAATTAAATAACCTACACATAAAATTCAGTATGGAGGATATTTTTGAGTAACTAATGGAGAAGCTTCTAATACAGGTTTTTTATTAACTTCTACTTCTGCACTTGAAGCTTTAGCTTTGATGATATCAATTGGAGGTAATGGTTTTCTACAAGCAAACATTGTAATGATTATACCTGCAACTAAACCCATACCTGCTAAAATTACATAAGTAGCTCATTGATTACTAAATTCTGGATTAATAGCTATTTCTGTATGACTTACAGGAATATATCCAAAATCAGATGGAGTACCTTTACCAGTATACATTGAGTTACCAAAAGCTTTTGATAAAACTCCTACTAATTGTTGCATTCAAATGTTTCCTAATGAACCACCAGCAAATGCAATACCTAATGCAAATCCTCTTTTTTCAGGTTCTCATCATTTAGAAATTAAGTTGTTAACTCCTAATCCAGAGAATACCATAACACCTACTTGAGTAACAACAGTAGGAATATATAATAATACGATATATGCTCCTTTATTTCCTAATCCTTTATTAAATAAAACAGCATCTACACCTAATATGGCAAAACCCGCCATAGCTAAAACAACACCAATTGAATATACTACTCTCATATTAATTGGTTTACCCATTCATTTAGCAATTGACGGAGCAACAAATGCTGCACCTAATGCACCAACTGTAAATGTTAGGTTAAGTAATGTATTGTCTTGACCCATTCAAACATATCAGTCTGATCCAGCAAATACGTTTGCTAAGTTTAAAGCAATACAGTAAGGGATCATTTGAAATAATAAACATCCAACAAGAATAATTCATTTTCAAATTTCTCTTTCCCTTTTAGCTTTACCAACTACTTTTTCATATTCGTAGTTATAAAGTAAATTTTCCTTTTGAACTAACATATTTCCCTTTCTATAATTTACATAAAATAAAAAACACCAAAATATAATACCTAAATTATT
>CASEQO010000158.1 GCA_949290035.1 uncultured Mycoplasmataceae bacterium | reverse complement strand
GTTAGATAATCTCTAGTTATGTTGCTATACTGAATGTCAGTATTTTGAACCCCTGAAGGAAGATTTGTAAAGAATTTATCTTTATTTGCAAATACTAATTCTTTAATTTGTTCATCAGTTACTTCATTTAGTGTTTTATCACTATATGTATTACCTAATGTTAAGTCACCTAATGCTTGATTAGGGTTACTAGATAAATTTGTATTTGGTAAGTTTTGTTGTTTAAATCCGGATATAGTTACACTAAATTCTTTTGGTCTAGTTTGTACAACACCTTGACTATCATAATATTTTTGTAAAGTTACAGTAGCTTGTGCGCTACCTGTTAGTTTATTCATTGTTAAACTAATAGATGGTGTAACTCCACTAGGTATTTGAACATTAGTGTTTATATAATCAGATAATTTATCTTTAATGCTTTGTTCATGATCGCCTACTAGTTCATTAGACATATCACCTAAACCAATATCAATAGTAGTTAATTGAATAGGTATAATAGTTTCACTAACTTGTTTAAATCCATTAACTTTTATAGTTATAGTTTTATCACTACTATTTGGAGTTATATTTCCTGTTGAATCATAATATTGATTTGGTTTAAATATAAATGTTATTGAACCATCTAAATTATTAGTTGTTGGTGAACCAACTAATGATAATGTTGTGTTACTTGGTAAACTAGCACTAGAATTACTACTTAATATATAATCACTAGCTTTTTGTTGTACATCACTAACATTAGCATCTGTTGCTAATATTGATGATTGGTCACTTAAACCAATTTCTGTAGCTAATTTAGAAATAGTGTCAAAATTTGTAGCAGTTGACTTATCAAAACCACTTATTTTAACATTAATAGCTTTTGATCATTCACTAGATACAAGTATACCGTTTTGATCATAATATGAACTTGCATATAAACTTAATTTAGCTTCACCTTTTAAGTTATCTGTATTTAAGTTATCAATTCTAAATGTAGTTCCAGATGGTAAGTTTCAATCACTTAAATGATTTTTTGCATATTCTTGAACTTTAGTTTGAATATTATTTGTATTAACTGATGCTAATCCAGATAATCCTAAATCTGTAGCGCTTAAATTTATTGCTTGGTTTGTAGAACCACTTCTAGTACCAAAACCACTTAAAGTAATTGTAATAGTAGAATTGTTACTGTTATTTGCTTCTAAACCTTGATCATTATAATATTTATTTGGTTTTAAAGTTATACTAGCTGTTCCATCATAATTATTTGTGAAGTTAGTTACATCAACACTAACGTTTTCAGGCAAGTTTACACTTGGATCAGTTTTAATTTTTTCAATAATCTTATTTTTCAATTCAGTTTCAACATCACTTATAATTGTTGAATTAGAATAACCAAGATTAGTTGAAGTTAAACTAGTTATACCATCAAAATTAGTTTTAGATCTAGTACCTAACCCACTAACATTAACAGTTATAATTTTTGATCCAGATAAAGTTCCATTGCTATCATATGATTTATCTAAAGAAACACTAACAACTGCAGTTCCATCTATATTACTTGAACTAGTTATAACAGCATCAGTGATACTTGTTCCTGATGGAATGTTTAAGTTAGCATCAGATAAAACTTTACTTTTAACTGCACCAATTATTTTAGATTGACTATCTGAAGGAATATCTGAACTTGATAGTCCTGTAATATCATTTCCAGCTACATAACTAACAGAATCTGATGTAGGTTGTTGAGAATGTAATCCACTAATAGTAACAGTATATTTTTGTGAACTATTAGATACTTTTTGTCCTGATTGATCAAAAATTACACTTGGTGTTATTTCTAAAATAATTGTTCCATCTTTATCACTAGTTGATGTAGTTCCATATGTAAATGTAACATCTGTTGGTAAATTTTTATTATTTGCTGAATCTTTTAAATATGCTTCAATACCAAACTTAGCAGCATCTACAGATTGAGTTGGAATGCTATTGCTATTTAATCCTATTTTAGATGGATTATTTATGGTAAATGAATCAATAACTGATGGTTGTTGTCCTTTAAATCCAGTAATTGTAACTTCACCAAATTGTTTAACACTAGAACTTACAAAGTTACCATTAACATAATATTTGTCTAATGATACATTTACGCTAATACTACCAGCTTTATAGTCAATATTACCTTTCGTAATACTAATATTAGATATTTTCAATCCTAAATCAGTTAGTGATTTAGTAGCAGTATTACTATTAGCTTGTGTGTTTTCAAATAAATTACTTATATTATCTAATACTATTTGTTTTAACTGTTCATCAGTTACATCATTTAATGTAGTAGTAGATAATGTAGTAGTAATTGAATTAGTATTTTTTCAATTAGTTGTAGTTGTATTTAAATTAGTT
>CASEQO010000157.1 GCA_949290035.1 uncultured Mycoplasmataceae bacterium | reverse complement strand
TCAAATAGTGATAATACTTTTAGTGTAAATGAACAATCAAATAATAAAAAGGATTCAAAAGCTACAACATTTGAAAATCCAAATGAAAAAATGAATAGTACAATAGTTCCTAAAGATAATGGTGAATTACCTAAAAAAGTTTCTGAATTATCTACTACTGCAACAATAGTTGAATATAATGGTGGCGCTAGTAAAAACAAAGATATTACAGAACTTAATTCTATTTCTGTAACAGATTATATTAGATTAAATACATGATACCTTCCTCATGGTGCTCAAATTACATATGTAGTAGGATTACCAGAATCATTGTTTGCAACAAAAATTTATGACTTTCAATCGTGACCTAATTCAGCTGTTCAATATTATAATGATTATGCAAAAGAAGGAAAACTATATGTTACTGCATATTCAAACATGATTTATAAAGAAGGAGAATTACTAACAGAAGGTAATTATAAGCTAGATGATATTATTATTAGTGGATTTAATAGAATAACTTCTACAGATGAACCAAAGTTTTCTTGAACATATGGTTTAAAATTAAATACTTCTACTTCAAATAAAACACCTCTTACTAGTGCTGATTTTTATTCAGGAGCAATAAAAAATGGATATTATTATGAACTTGTAGGAACAATCAACAATTCATATGTGTGTTCATTACCTATTTTAAAAGATACAGGTAGTTCAAATGGTCGTCTACAAGTTGTTTCTGATTTATTTATAGAAACTAGTGGATCATTAAATATCCCTTTTTATAAAGATGGTATAAATCTTATGATGGGTCGTTATATAAATAATGATATTGATACTAATAATAGATATGATATCGTTGTTCCTGGAACACCTTATGCATCTGCAACTTTAGATATATCTGAATCATTATATTCAAAAGTTATTAAAAGAGATAAATGAGCATCTTCTATTAAAAATCATGAAGTATATAAATACTTTGAATTTGGATCACAATCATTTGATAGAAGTAATATCAATTATGAAATATTGAGTTCAAATAATTTAACTGGAGAACTTAGAGTTAGAATAAAAGCTATTCCAGTTGGAAATGTAGATTCAATATATGAAAATGAATTTCTTATAAAAGGGTTTATGGATTGAATCCCATTAATCATAATAATTGCTACTTCACTTGGTGCAATCGTATTTATAGTTATAGCATTTATCTTAGTTGCTCAAACTGCTGAAAACAAGAGATATAAATTAATAAGAAAGTCAATGTAAAGGAGAATATAGTTTATGACATATTTAACAATGCAAATTATAGCTCTTGTTTGTATAATACTTTGTGGTTTAGCATTAATTTTCTTTATAGAAGAGATTGTAAGATTTTGTGTAATTAAAAATAGAAAAAGAAGATTTTACTATACATTATATACTACTGATAGAAAACCAGTATTGTTAGTAAATCAAACTAATCATGTAAAACAAATTGAGCAACGTCCAAGACAATTAATACAAGCACCAAAGCAAACAGTTACTACTAAAAAAGTTGTAAAGAAAAAAACAAATACTACTACAAATAGTAGACCAACAACTACACAAACAGTAAATAGAACACAAAGAACTGTTCAAAATAGATCAAACATGGGAAATGTATCAGTAAATAGACATACTAACAATTACCCAAAAAGAAGAGTAAAATAATAGTAGATAGGTATTATTAATTAATATAAATTAAGGTATTGGAGGTACATATATGAAATATGAACCAATAGAGTTAATTGATTATAGATGACATAGATCATCAGGAAGATATTTTTCAAATACAGATATAGTATTATTTAATCCTATATCTAGAGAATATCTTGTTCCTATTCAACCTCCACCACCACCAATTCAGGAAGTTTATGTACCACCCCCTCCACCTCCTGAACCAATTGTTGAAGAAAACAATGATGAATATGAAGAAGAAACAATTGAAGAAACTACTACAACAGATGGTTATGAAGATGAATATCAAGACGATGTAGATGATATTTATTCATATATAAGACATGGTTCTGATGAAAATACATATTTATTATTAAGACAAGAATTTGATAAAAATATAGCATCATTGAAAGATTCTTCATCATACTTAATTAATTTAATTAATTCTGGTGAATTATATGATTATTTTAATAACCAATATGATTTAGAAGGATTTAATTCAATATTAGAAGAAATTGAAAATATTGCATGAGGAATATTTACAGCTTCAGATGATGCGCTATATGTTATAGATAATTCACAATATTACAACACTAAAGAAAAAGAATTAAAAATGAAAAATTATACTTATGAACAATTAGAACTAATTAGAAATGATGCTTTTGAATTAATTAGTATAATTAGAAAAATTTATGAATTAGATTCATTATCACCAGATGAAAAAGATTATTTAATTAATAAAATCTTATTATTAAGAGATTCTATAGTAAATAAATAGGAGATTTATATGAATAAAAAGCAAAATAAAATAATTAAAAAACTTATAGTAGGTGCAATTACAATAGGTGCATCTAGTTTTTTAGTTATTAATTTTGCTAACTTATTCAATAAAAATAACAACTCAAAAACATATACTATTGAAAATAATACTTATAATAATAGTTCAAATATAAATTCAGAAAACAAATTAAGATTGTCAAAACCAAATGACAATAATTTTGTTGATGTAACAGATAATACTTCGGGTGTTACATATACAACGTGTAGTGTAGATGTTCCAAGATATCTTAATGATACAAGTAATCTTAATACAAATAGAATATGGGGTTATAAATTAGTAATCAATAATATAGATAAATTTATAGCTAATCCAAATGTAAAGAGTGAAATAAATGGATATCCACTTATTTCGATTTCAGGTACTTTTCTTAATAAAACTGCATTAAAAATTCCTCCTATTTTACCAAATACAATATTAGATATGAATAATGCATTTAAAGGATGTACTTATTTAGAATCATTGCCAAATATACCTAGTGGAGTAATGTATTTAGAAAATGCATTTTATGGGTGTGATAAAGTAGTGATGAAACAAGATTTAGTAATTCCTAGTTCAGTAATATCAATGAGTTATGCATTTTATGGATGTTCTTCTTTAGATGGAAATGTGCTTATTCAATCAATTAAATTAACATCAGATAAATTAAATTTAACAGTTGTTAATACTATACAAAATGCCTTTTCTGGAGCATCTAAAATTAAATCTGTAATATTTTCAGATCCAATAACTTATTATTTTAAAGATAATTTTGGTTTTAGTAGTTCAGTTTTATCATCTATTGGTACTAATCAAGTATATTCCACAACAGTTTCAACAGTCGATATATCAAATTATCCATGATTATATTTATATGGAAAATTAAATTCATGTGATATTAATGATAGTAATTTTTTAAATTTCTTAAATATAGATGGAGTGAATAGATTCCAAGCTACAATTGACGGGAAAACATACAAAAAAACTGAATTTACAATTTACAATTTTAGTTATGATTTAGAAAAAGGTGAATGTACATTTCAATTAAATAAATCTAATTATTTTGATGCAACAGGTAATTATATAGAAACATCAACTAAAGATGGTACATTATATAAATTAACTGGATTCTATCCAATACAAAATGCAACAAATTTAGTACAAACTAAAACACTTGATATAAAACCATCTAGTATAACTAATACTAATTGAACTAATTATTTCACTTTTGAAAATATACCAACAAGTGGCGGAGTTCAATATATATTTATTAGTGCTAATGCAAAAGATTATGATCCAATTACAAAGAAATCATCACTTACATTAACAATTAATATTAGTAAATATTTTGATAATGTTAATGGTAAATTATCTTTAGTTACAACACCTAAAGATTTTAGTATAACAATAGAAAGTGATGTAGTTCAATTACCTACAGAATGTACGCAAGCTAGTACTGAAGAAATTGCATCAAGAGGATTAACACCTAAAAATCAAATCTATCCAAATCAAATTGATTTAGAAATATTATCTAGTTATCTAACTTTTAAGAATTTACCTAGTGGATCTAAAATAAAATTAGTTATTAAAAATGAATCTACATTAAATCGTGATGGATTTATATTAGTTGATGTTTATTTAACTAAATGATATGACCCACAAGATGGATCATTAAAAACTCAAAGTGATGCTGGTTGAGACGTAGGAAACTTTACTAAGTCTACAATAAATTTTCCAAGTATATCAATATTAGGATTTAAATCAGTTCCAGGAGAAACAAAATTATTAAGTAAAAATAGAGATTTATCCAATATTATAGCAGAAGAATTTAAAAATCAATTTAATGATAATACTTGGAATCAATTTTTAGAATTCACTAATTTGCCTGAAAATTCAAGAACTGTTAGTGCTCAGGTTATTAATTGGAATAATAC
>CASEQO010000156.1 GCA_949290035.1 uncultured Mycoplasmataceae bacterium | reverse complement strand
AATGTTTCTAATAATATTAAATGATTTAATATCATTTCATTTGATGACAAATCATTTTCATTAGCTATGATTTGTAAAGGATTAATAATTCCATTACTACCACTCCCAATATCAATTCAATTACCATCATAATGATTTGTTAAATCTTTATATTCTCTTTCTATATCTAATATAAATACTTTTTTATTAGACATACAAAATCAATTAATCATTTTCTTAGTAAAATATGATTTACCACTTCCTGGAGAACCTAATACTAACATATTATGATTTTTTCTATTTGCATCTAATTTAAATTGATCAAATATTATTGGTACATCTAATCAATTTTTACCAATAATAATTCCATTATCATCATCTATAGAATTATTAATAAATGGATAACCATTTGCTATTGTCATTGATGGTATTTCTCTTGCTAGATCATTAGCAAGAGAATCATTAATTTTAGGTAAAAATGAATTTAGACCTTCAAATTGTCTATATTTTAATCGATTTAGTTTAATTGATTTAGTTTGAAAAACCTTTTCAATTTGTTTATTAGCTTTAATTAATGATTTGTAGTCAATATCATAATTAACTAATAATAAATTAGTTTTAAAAACAACTTGATTTTGTTTAACTAGATCTTCACCGATTTTTCTAAAATCTTCATTAATAGCATTAAATTGCATTTTCTGAATTTGCTTTTTCTCATTATATTGGTTTGATGCAGAATTAACTATAGCTTTATTTAATAATGAGATTGCAATACTTTGATTAATTTGTTTAGCATTTAATATCATATTAGCATTTGTAGATAAAAATACAAACGCTAATCAATAGTTTTCAACTTCTGTTGGATAGTCACTAATTGCATAAAATGACATTAGTAAATTATCATTAATCTTAAGATGATCTTTTTTAAATTCAATTGATTCAAAATTAAAGATATTATCTAACTCTAATCTATTTGCATCAATAGTATCTTTAGTTATGTCGTCTTCTAGAGGATTAAAAATATTTTTAATCACATTAATTTCATCATAACTAGATATAACATTAGCAAATAGTCCTAGTGCATTTAATTCATTTAATGCATAACTAGTATTTTTATCTAGTTCATATGAATTAATGTCATATTGAATTAAATAAAATATAGATTGGTATTGATTTGCTTGTAGTTCTGTTTGAATATTTTCTAGAATATGCATTTGATTATTTAGTTGTTGTTTTCTTGCTTTAAATTCTTTTTCAGAAATAATAGCATTATCATAATCAAATTTATTTTGTCTTAATTTATCTTCTAAATATTTAAATTGAATAGACAAACTATAATTATGATTTATTTTAGCAATTGAATAGTGTTTTTTAAGTTGTACTAAAAAACTATGAAATTGATCTAATTTAATTTTAGCTTCTTGTTCATTTAATGTTGATATATCTAAACCTCTTATTTTAATCATAGATATATAATGGGATTTTCCATCTTTAGGTTTTTTAGTATATAAATAATTATCTTTGATTTCTAAATATGGGTTTAGATCTTTGGTGTTAATATACTTTTTATTAGAAACCATGAATCTAATTTTATACCATCACAATTTATAAAATCTTACATCATTATATTTAGAATATGGCATTGTGGATAACGCTAATACCAATATCATTACTATAGTAATAATAGATCTAACTCATAATTCTAAAGATGTTATTCCCATTATACATGCACAAGATAAACCTATTTCACATAATATTACAGCTACATCTAATCAAGAAATATTTTTATAAAATATTCCTTTTTGTTTAGCTAATGATTTTGGGATTAAATTTCTCATTATCTAATCTTTCTATTCTTTCTTATTTTATAAGTTACTATTAACCCAATAATAATTACTAGCAATATAGATATAGGAGTTAAAATCCACCATAATTCTAATGATTTAGATTCACCTTTATTATTATTTAATTCTGATATTGATGAATTATTATTAATAATATTATTATTGTTGTTATCATCGTTTATACTATCATCAACATTATCATCATCAACACCTTTATTTAAATAATTATTGTTAATAGTAATAATGAATTTTCCTTTACATAATGTATTACTATCACTGTTGATTGATGATATTTCTAATTGTAAATTTCTATCAAAATTATCTTCTAAATTCTCTAGTAAGACTTGCTTAATTGCTAAAATTGGATCATCATAATAAATAACTTTGTTATCAATTACATCTTTAATAAATTTAAATTCATAATTAACATTTTCACTTAAATATTTTTCGTAAGTGTTAGATCAATTTCTAGAATAAATATTGATTAATTCATTAGCTTT
>CASEQO010000155.1 GCA_949290035.1 uncultured Mycoplasmataceae bacterium | reverse complement strand
GCTTTTTTAAGTTTTATTACTACTTTAACTTGTCGGTCATTTCTAACAATATTAATGATGAAGTCATCATTTGTAATATCTGTAGGTAAATTGTCAAATAATAAATCTTTATTCTTTAAAACCAATTCTTTAATTTGATCATTACTAATATCATTAATTGGTTTATTTGCTAAATCAGTTCCATCAGTTAAACTTGATATTGGTATTTCCTCAGAAGACACGATATTGTTAATAATAGTATCTTGCTTATTTTGATTCAAAAATCCTGTTAAGGTAACTTCATAATCTTTTGGTCCGGTAGGGATACCATTTGAATCATAATATTTACTTAGTGTCACTGTATAAATTATTGATCCATTAAATTTATCTAAAGTTTTAAATGTAACTGATACAAAAGAATTATTAGGTTTATTTATATTATCAGTCATGTATTGACTTAACTTATTTTTACCATTATCGATATTATTTTCTACTAATTCATTAGACATATTTCCAAGACCAATATCTTGTGTAGTTAATGTTATTGGAACAATTGTTGGACTTGACGTTTTAAAACCACTAATATTTGCTGTTATTATTTTAGAACCATCATTAGTAGTTGGAACACCTAATGAATCATAATATTTATCTGGTTTCACTACAACAGATATTTGCCCAAGAAGATTATCTTTTGTAGGAGAACCAACTATAGTTAAAGTTGCATCACTTGGTAGTTTTGCATTTGATGAATTTTTAATATAATTACTTATTCTTTGTTGAAGATTACTATCACTTATATCACTAGGTAATATAGTATTATCATAATTAATATCTGTTGCAGTTATATTAATATTATCAAATGATGATTCACTAGATCTATCAAACCCTGCAATAGTGATTACTATTGGTTTATTTCATTCACTAGTTTGTAAAACCCCATGTTCATCATAATATTGATTTGCATATAAATTTACTATTGCTGTCCCTTGTAGATTATTTGTATTAACTAATTCTGTTCTAAATGTAGTTCCATTTGGTAGATTTCATATAGATAATTGAGTTAAAGCATAATCATTAACTTTATTTTTTATATTTGAATTTTCACTAGGTAAACCAACATCACTTAATTTTATTTGAGTAACTGTTCATGTTTGACTATTAAAATTAGAAGGTTGTCTAGTCCCAAAATTATTCAAATTAATAGTAAATATTTTATCTGTTGTATTCGTTTCTAAAAAACCATAGTCGTTATAGTATTTATCTGGTTTAAGAGTTATTGCACCTGTTCCATCATAATTATTTATTAGATTTATATCAGAAAACGTTGCATCATTTGGTAGATTAACAGTTGAATTAGATTTAAGTTTTTGTTCTACTTTAGATTTTACGTCATTTTCTACATCGCTTAATATAGTTGAATTACTATATCCTAAGTCAGTTGATGATAATGTTGTTAGTGTATTAAAATCAGTTTTTGGCTTATTAGTTAAACCATTAATAGTTATTGTAAATACTTTATGGTCACTAGAATTATATGGATATCATTGATTTACTAACACTCCATTACTATAATAAGTCTTTAATGTGAATTCAAATGTTATAGATGTTTCTGTGTTGCTAATATATTTAACATAAACATTCCTTCCATTACTTGTTGTATCAGTTGATACAAAGTCTTCAGCATCAGTATTTGATGCACAAGTAGGAACATAATAAAATATTTCATCTCTTTTATCATAAATAAATTGTTCAACTGGATTTGATTGAGTATTTTTATTAAACATAGCAGCAATTTCATATGGAGAATATTGTGCTAAATTTGTTCCTGATGCACTTATTCCACTAGATAAATTTGGATCAACATAAGTATCTTGATAAGGTATATTTGTAAATTTGTAATTTCCATTACTACAATTTATAAATTCTATGTAATCGCTTTTACATGTATCTAAAATCATTGTGCTATTTGAGTCAGTTTCTTTAAAAACTTGAATATCTTTACCAATTAAATTATTAGAATTTACTTGATTCATAAGTAATTTGTCAATTACTATATTACTATTGATTCTAATAATATGTGGATCATTTGAAACTCAAGATCTATTGGCTCATATATAAAATGAATTATCAACAACTTTTGCGTAATTAACATCTATATCAAAATCACCATTACTAAAATCTGTTTTAGTCAAATTTAATTGTGTAGTTTCGTTTGAAAATTCACATGAATAAATTGATTTAGATGAGGCAGATGTATTTATGAAATTTAAGAAGACATTATAATTATCACCATTTGTAACTAATTTCATTGTCATTTTTATTGTTTGGTCGCCGATGTATGGTCAATCAAAAAAAGTAAAATTATTTAATTCAAATGATTTTAATTCTTCAAATTCATTATTAATTATATTCATTCTAATAAATTTAAGACGCATATTATTACGATCAAATTTATCCATAAAAATATAACTTATATAAATGTAACCGTTTTCATATTGAGACTGTATTGAAGGTATTTGATCATAACAATAAGGAGCAAATAGATCATGAGATATAACATTATTTGATTTAGTATCAATTATATTAAGTCTATAACGATTAGAAATTGTCGATCCTCTACACACATATGCTATGTAACCTTCAGTATTTTTAACATTAATTAAATTATATCCTCTAAATCTAAAATTTGCAGCATATTTACCTAAAGCATAATCTGTTATTGTTACACCTGTTTTTTCATCTATCACACATAAAAAAATATATGTACTATTATCTTCATTATTATATAAAGTAAAAAATTTACCATTAGCATATACAGAACTTATAAATTGATCGTTATCTTGAGAAGCAGCGGTTGATGTAAAAACTTTTTCTGATTCTCAAATAACCTCACCAGCAGCATTAAAATATGTGGCTTTATGATCACTAGTTGGTAATAATGTACCTCTAGGTCCATAAGTACCTGCTTCGATTTTCTTTTTTTCAGTACTTGCTAATTGT
>CASEQO010000154.1 GCA_949290035.1 uncultured Mycoplasmataceae bacterium | reverse complement strand
TTATTAGATGTAGCATGAATATGTCCAATTCCAAGAGGTGAACTTAATTTTTTCTTTTTCTTTGCCATAATTACCCCCTATATTATCTACCTTCGATCTTTTTATTTGCTACTGTTTTTCTTGGACCTTTTCTTGTTCTAGAATTAGTTCTAGTAGTTTGACCTCTAACTGGTAAACCTCTTCTATGTCTAATTCCTCTATAACATCCAATTTCCATTAATCTTTTTATGTTCATTGCTTGGTCTCTTCTTAAATCCCCTTCAAGAACATATAATGGATTTCCATTTTCATCTCTTGCATTTAATGCTTTAATAATTAATGAAATTTCATCATCAGATAAATCTGCAACTCTTTTATTTTCATCAATTTTACATTCTTTTAAAATTTTTTGACTTGTTGATTTACCAATACCATAAATGTATGTTAACGAAATAACAACTCTTTTATTATTTGGTATTTCAACCCCTAAAATACGAGCCATATATTAATATTTCCTTTCTATTTGTATATTAAATTATATTGTAATTAACCTTGTCTTTGTTTATGCTTAGGTGTTTTACAAATAACATGAATTACACCATGTCTTTTGATTACTTTACAATCTTTACAAATTGGCTTTACAGATGCTCTAACTTTCATATTGTACCCTTTCCATTTGTATTATGATGTTCTATATATTATTCGACCACGTGTTAAGTCATATGTACTTAACTCAACCTCAACGGTATCGCCTTTTAAAATTTGAATTCTGTGAAGACGCATTTTACCAGACACGTTTGCCGAAATAGTGATTCCATTTTCTAATTCAACTTTATAGTTTCCAGATTGAATCACTTCACTTACAACACCTTTCATTTTGATAATGTTATCACTTTTATTACTCATTTTTTTCCTTATTATATAACTAGTCTTTAGTTAAAATTTCATTACCATTTTCTGTAATTAAAATCATATGTTCTCAATGTGATGTATTTTTTTTATTTATTGAATTAACTGATCAATTATCATTTTTAGAAATTTCATATTTATCTGAATCAATCATAACCATTGGTTCAATACAAATAATCATTCCTTCTTTTAATTTTGGACCAGTTCCAGGTTTTCCATAATTTAAAATGATTGGATCTTCATGTAGTTTAATACCACAACCATGGCCACCAAAATTTTTAATTACTTCAAAGCCATTTTCTTCTACATACTTTTGAATTGCAAAAGAAATATCACCAATTCTATATTCTTTTGTTGCAAATTTTATTCCTTCTAACAATGAGTTATAACATATTTTATTCATTTTAGAAGTTAATTCATCACAATCAAATTCAATTGTAAAAGCTGCATCACATATATATGAGTTATAGTCTACTCCTATATCAAAAGAAATTATATCTCCTTTTTTTATAGTGTAGCTTTTTGGGACTCCATGAATTATCGTTTCATTCACTGATATACAGATATAACCTTTAAATCCGTTATAATCTTTAAATGCACATTTTGCATTGTTTTTTTCTATTATTTCTTTTGCAAGATTTTCTATATCTAATAAATTAGTACCTATCTTTGCAAAATTAATAATTTCTTTTTTAGTTTTTTTTCAAATCTCACATGCTTTTTTGATATTTTCTATATCATTATTATTTTTAATAAAAATCATAATTATATTTCTAACATTTTATCAATTAATTCAAAAGTATATTTTGGATCATCTTTATCGTTTTGAATATCATGTACTAAATTTTTTGATTTATAAAAATTTAGTAAAGGAATATTATTTTCATTAAAAGTTTTAATTCTTTTTTTAATTGTAACTTCATTATCATCAGTTCTTTGAACTAATAATGATCCGTCTTTATCACATTTATTATCTTCTTTTGTTTTATTAAAATAAATGTTATAAATTGTATTACATTTTGGACATATTCTACGTCCAGTTATTCTTTTAACTATTACATTTTCATCTACTTTTATATTTAAAACAATATTAACATTTAGTATTGTTTCTAAAAACTTTGCTTGATTTTCGTTTCTTGGGTAACCATCTAAAATAATATTTGAATTGCTAATATCTAAAGATAATATTTTTTTCTTTAATAATTCATTAGTTATTTCATCTGGAACTAATTTACCTTCTAAAACATAATCATTTATTTTCTTAGCTAAATCTGATTGTGTTTTTATTTCTTCTCTAATTAAATCGCCAGTTGATATATGAATAAAGTTCCCTTTTGATAATAAATGTGATGAAATAGTTCCTTTACCACAACCAGGAGGTCCTAATAATACTAATAACATTTAAACTCCTATCATAAATGTGTTACTTTATTTTTAGTTTCAGATTCATCATCAATATATGACTGTTGAATATCTTTTTTTGTTTTTGTATATTTATAGTTTGTTTGAGCACTTGTTAATGCTTGTCAGAAATCAACTGATCCAGTTACAAGAATAATAACCCCTGTACCACCTATAGCAATACCACTTGATATTCCTGTAGTAGCAGATATTATATATGGAATTATAGCAATTACTGCTAAATATGGTGCACCAATAAAATTAATTCTTATTAATATTCTTGATATATATTTTTCTGTTGCTATTCCTGATTTAATACCAGGTATATATTTTCCTGATTTTTTAAAATTAGAAGCAATTTGTTCTGGATTCAATTGTATATAAGAATAAAAGAATGAAAATAATATTATTAATAATGCATATAAAGTCATACCTATTGGCTTATCTAGACCTAAATACTCATTTAATTGAATTGCACCATCTGGATTAAACAATTGCATAATTGTAGTTGGTATTGTAATAATTGATGATGCAAAGATAACTGGAATAACCCCTGCAGCATTTACTTTTATTGGTAAATAAGCCATTTCATTTAAATTTGTATTAAGAGATGATCCTGTTTGTTGTATTGGTATTTTTCTTGTAGCACCGTTAATTATTACAACAGCAATAATTAATATTATAAACAACAACACATAAGATATAAATGCAATATAACTTGTAAATTGTTCATTACTAGTACCATCAGTTTTTACAATACTTTCAAACACTGATTGAAAATTAAAATAAATTTGACTTAATATACCTGAAAGAATAATTAATGTAATACCATTACCTATTCCTCTTTTTGTAATCATATCAGCTATAAATAAACTTACTAATGATCCTGCAGTTAGTGCTAATAATATTTTAAATATATCTAATCCTGGTAATTCAGATAATGGTGTTCCACTTTCTCCACTTGCGGTTAATGAATTAATACTTATCAATCCCTGAGTATAAGACATACTAAGCATTGCATAACCTTGTGCTATAGCAAAAGGAATGGTTAAAAATCTAGTAATGATTTCAATTTTTCTTTTACCTTTTTCACCAGATTTTGCTAACCTTGCAAGGGGTTTTATAACCTCTGTTGATAATAATTGAACTATAATTTGTGCAGTAATATATGGAGAAATTCCAACACTAAAAAAAGTTATATTTGAATTACCACTACCACTTATCAAACTAACTATTTGCAAAAAACTTGTACTTCCTGAAGAATCACTTGAAACAGTTTTTATATCTGGAAGCAATATAGTTGCACCTAATCTAAAAAAAATCAAAAGTATCATAGTTGCTAATAGTCCAATAAGAACTTGCGAACTAGTGAATATTTTTTTTAGATCACTTAAGAAACTAGATTTCAAATAACCCTCTTTTCTAAAAAAGTTCTATAAAATAGTTATAGAACTTTTACTTTTATCTAATGATTCTTTTGCACCTTTTGAAATTTTATGTGCAGTTACTTTTATTGGAGATTTTAATTCAATATTACCAATAATTTTTAAAGGTAATTTATTATTAAAAATTTTTTTATTTATTAAAATTTCTGGAGAAACTTCTTTTAATTCTAAATCAATAATTTGTTTTAATGTAATAACATTATAGTTATTAGCAAAATTATAGTTATTAAAACCTACTTTAGGTATTCTTCTATATAAAGGAGTTTGTCCCCCTTCAAAACCTAATCTAGTACCACCAGATTTTCTAGCTCATTGCCCTTTAGTACCTCTAGTAGAAGTTTTACCAATACCTGATCCAATACCTCTACCAACTCTTTTTTCTCTATGGTTTCTTGACCCTTCATTATAACTAAGATTTTCTAATTTCATATTATAAATCCTTTAAATTTTTATCTCTTAAATAAGCAATTTCTTTTGGAGATCTAATTTGACTTAAACCATTAAGGGTTGCTAAAACCATATTCATACTTGTATTTTTTCCTAAATTTTTAGAATATACATCTTTATATCCTGCTAATTCAAGAACAACTCTTATTGGACCACCAGCAATGATACCTGTACCTATTGGTGCTGGTTTAATTAAAACTTTACCTGCACCTTGTTTTCCAACAACTTCATGGAATAGTGTACCGTTTTTGTTAATTTTAACTTTTCTTAAATTATTTTTAGCATTTTTTAATGCTTTTCTTATTGCTACAGGAACTTCAATTGATTTTCCTTTACCGTACCCAACAATACCGTTTTTATCACCTATAATTACTAAAGCTGAGAATCTCATGTGTCTTCCACCTTTAGTAGTTTTTGATATCTTTTTAACTCCAACAACTTTTTCATAATACCCTGTAAATGATACTTTGTTTTGTTGTTGCGGTCTTTGATTTTGTTGAGGTTTTCTTTCATGTGTTTTCTTTTGAATAGGTTTTTTTACTTCTTTAATTTCTTCTTTTTTAACTTCAACAACTTCTTCTTTTTTTGGTTCTTCTTTAACCTCTTGAACAGACTCTTGAACTTCTTCAACTTTTATTTCTTCAACTCTTGCAGCTTCTTCAGCTTCTTTTGCTTTTCTTGCTTCTTCTTCAGCAATTCTTGCAGCTTCTTCTGCTTCTTTAGCTTTTTCAGCTAATTCAGCTTCTCTTTTTGCCTTTTCTTCTTCTAAAGCTTTACTTATATCAATAGCTGGTTTTTCTGCAATATTTAAATCTTTATTTTCTCATGGAGCAAAAGAAATATTGCTTCCTACTAATTCAGCTAATTTATTTGCTTTATCTTCTAAGGTATTAATTCCTTCTTTTACTTCATTAACTTCTTTATTAATTTCACTTGCAGTTAATGGAGTCGATTGTTTTTTATTATCAGACATTTTATTTTCCTTATTTTATATATAAATTAATTAAAAGAAAATAAAGATTATTAATCTTCATTTTCTTCATTTGATTCAGTTGTTTCTTTGTATTCTACTTCTTCATCTTCATTAAATGGATCTGAATAAGATTCATTAGAAATAACTTCATCATCAAATTCTACTTCTTCATCATCAGTAGGTTCTTGAATTTCAATTTCTTCGAAAGTTTCTACTTCATCATCTAATTCGTTTTTTGATTCTTCTACATTAGTTTCTTCTATTATATCTTCTACATTAGATTCAATAGTTTTTTCTTCGTTAGATTGAACTTCAATTGTTTGTTCTTCAACAACTGGTTCTTCTACAACTTCAGGTTCTTCTTTTTGTTTTTTAGATGATTTTTTATCTTTTTTTGAAAAGTTAGTTTCATCATTAACTTCATTTAACGAATCTTCAAATTCTTGTTTATTTTTACTTAAAGTTTTAATATCCATATCTAAATCAATATCATATTTAGATGCTTCTTCAAGTTTTTGTTTTAATAAGTCATATCTTTCTTTAGATATGTCAGCATTGTCTTTTTGAATGCTTGCAATTTCAAGAGCTTTTTTAGCATTTTCTTCTGCAATTTTAGCTTCTTCAACTCTTTTTTCTCAATGAATTCTTTCTACTTCAGAAATAAATTCTGCTCTAGCAGTTTCAGATTCAACTTTTAATAATTGAGCTTTTAAAACAATTTTTCTAGCAGTTTCTAAAGCCTCAATAGCTACTTCAGATAGTTCATTTGCTTGTATCTTAGAATTTCTAGCTTCTTCACTAGCGACTTTAATATCTTCTAATTTTTCAGTATGTCTAACTTTATCTTCTTCTAATTTAGCTTTAACAGCTTCAAGTTCTTGTTCATCTTTAATAATAGAAGCTTTAATTTCTTGTTCCATTAATTCTTCTTTATCTAAAAT
>CASEQO010000153.1 GCA_949290035.1 uncultured Mycoplasmataceae bacterium | reverse complement strand
TTTAACAAAAATATCATAACTATTTTGTGTTTGAGTTAATTCTAATGGAACTTTCATTTCTTGAATTACTAATTCATTTGGAAAGTACTCTTCAGGTTTTTTATCATTAATTAAAATCTTGCCAGTTCCTGGAACCATTTTAACTTTAGCAACTGAAGTTTTTCTTCTTCCTAATCCTTTAAATTCTTGCTTAGACATTTAAATTTCCTACTCTTTCTTAATTATAACTTAATTTGTTCAGGTTTTTGAGCTTCATGATCATGTTTTTCACCTTTGAATAAATGAAGCTTTTTAATTATTTGTCTTGATAATCTATTTTTAGGAAGCATATTTTTTATTGCATCATAAACTAATTCATCAGAATATTTTTCTAACATAGTAGCATATGATCTTTTTCTAAGACCACCAATATAACCTGAATGATTATATTTAAATTCGTTTTCTTCTTTATTTCCTGTTAATTTTACTTTATCAGTATTAATAATTATTAAATTATCTCCACAATCAACATTTAAAGTAAAATCAACTTTATTTTTTCCACGTAAAATATTTGCAGATTCAACAGCTAATCTACCTAATACAAGGTCAGTTGCATCTATTAAAAATCATTTACGATTTTTAGCTGCCTGCTCTTTTTTTACCATTGTAGTTTTTTGCATATTATTTTCCTTTATTATTATATTAATTTATTAAAGAATATATTAATATTCTTTTTTGTATCATTCATCACCAATTTTTATAACATCTTCAATATTACTTTTTCCTGTACCACAAGGAATTAAATTACCAAAGATTACATTTTCTTTTAATCCATATAATTTATCCACTTGTCCTCTTACAGAAGCATCTGTAAGAATTTTCTTTGTATCTTGGAAAGAAGCTGCAGATAAGAACGAATCACTTTTTGAAGGTGCTTCATCTAATCCAAATATTAAATTGCCAGCTGTTGCAGGTTTTTTAGTTGATGATGATTTTAATAATTTTTCATTTTCAATTCTAAATTTATTTATATCTACTATTTGTCCAACAAAGAATTCAGTATCACCTGGATCGTAAACTTGAACTTTATTTGTTAATTGTCTAACAATTACTTCAATATATTTGTCAGCAATTTCAATACCTTGTGAACGATATACTTTTTGAACTTCTTTAATTATATAAGATCTAACCTTATCTATACCAGCAACTTTTAATAAGTGTTTAATATCAATAGAACCATCACTTATTTTATCACCTCTTGATACTAAATCACCTTCTTTTACTCTTAGTGCTACGTTTAAATTAACATTTAAAGGTATTTCATCTTTAGAGTTTTTAATTGTTACAATTTTATGATCATCATTTTGAGTAATTGAAATGACTTTACCATCAATTTCAGATATTACTGCTCTTTCTCATTCTTTTGGAGGTATCACATCAAATAATTGTTTTAATCTTTCAAAACCTTGTGCAATATTTGAACCACCAGAAACCCCACCTGTATGGAACGTTCTCATGGTTAATTGAGTACCAGGTTCACCAATTGATTGAGCTGCTATAACACCAATAGCAGTATATTTTTCAATTAATTCATTAGTTGTTAAGTCTGTACCAAAACATTTTTGACATATACCATGTAATGATTTACATTTTAATACAGATCTAACTTCTACACTTGTAATTCCTGCATCCACTATTTGCTTAGCAATTTCTTCAGTGATTATATTTCCAGCACCTACTATAACTTTTTTAGTGTTTGGATTTACAACATCAGAAATTGGAAATCTATTTGTTAATCTTTCTTGTAAAGATTCAATTATTGAATTTAATTTAGTTTCTTTTATTTCTTTAATTATAATCCCTGCTTTTGTACCACAATCTTCATCATTAATAATAACTTCTTGTGTAGCATCTACTAATTTTCTAGTCATATAACCAGATTTAGAAGTTTTCATTGCAGTATCTGTCATACCTTTTCTAGCACCATATGATGAGTTAAAGTATTCAGATATAGTTAAACCTTCAATGAATGAATGCTTAATTGGAATTTCAATTGTATCTTTTATAATTTTAGATTTTTGCTTTTGATCATAGTTATAAGACTTACTCATTAACCCTCTCATCCCAGATAATTGAGTAAAGTTAGAGATATTACCTCTAGCTCCTGAGTCTGCCATAATAACAATTGAATTGTTTTTATATTCTGGTTGATCAATTAATTCTTTAATATCATTTGAAACTTTATTTGTTACTTCATTTCAAATTTGAACAACTCTTGTATATCTTTCATCATCTGTTAATCAACCTTTATTATATCAATATTTTAATTCTTCTACTTTTTTATCAGCTTCTTCAAAATATTTTTCTTTTTTAGAATATTTTGGAACATCAAATGCTGAAATTGTAGTAGCAGATTTTGTTGAATACTCAAAACCAATATCTTTAATCTTATCCATTGTTTTTGGAATGATTTCAAGTGGAAAGTTTTTATGTAAAATATTAATAATTTTAGATAAAGTTTTCTTATCAAAAGGTTTTTTAGGAATAGCATTTTTAATTACAACTCTTGGGTCTTTACCAACTTCAACTATATCATCAATACTTATATCATCACAATTTGCATTGTTAATATACTTCATGTCTTCTGGTAATAAGTCATTTAAAATAACTTTTCCAACAGTAGTAACTAAAATACCTTGTCTTGGGAATTCTTTTTTAGGGAATGCACTAGTATGAATACCAATAATTGAATGAACATTAACTTTATTCATTGAATATACTGATTTTATTTCATTAACTGTACCAAAAATAATTCCTTCACCAATTTCGTTTTTCTTTTCCATAGTTAAGTAGTAATTACCTAATACCATATCTTGTGTTGGTGTAATAATAGGTTTACCATCTTTTGGTCCAAGAATATGTCATGAAGCTAATAATATTGATCTTGCTTCTGCAATTGCTTCTGGAGAAATTGGTACATGAACAGCCATTTGGTCACCATCAAAATCAGCGTTAAATGCTGTGGTAACTAATGGATGTAATCTAATTGCTTTACCATCAATTAATTTGGGTTCAAATGCTTGAATACCTAATCTATGTAATGTTGGAGCACGGTTTAATAATACAGGTCTTTCTTTTATTACTTTTTCAACTATAGGTCAAATAGTTGGATGTTGTTTTAGAATCATTTTTTCAGCATTCTTGATATTTGGAGAATAAGGATCTTTCATCCCTTCTTCTTCACCTCTTTTCTTAATTAATTCATTAATTATAAAAGGTTTGAAAAGTTTTAATATCATTTCTGCTGGAATACCAACTTGATACATTTTTAATTCAGGACCAATAACAATAACTGATCTACCTGAATAATCAATTCTTTTCCCTAATAAGTTTTGTCTGAATAACCCTTGTTTTCCTTTTAAGTGGTCAGATAATGATTTTAATGGTCTTTTATCTTTTCCAGTAACTGGTTTTTTCTTAGATGAATTATCAAATAAAGCATCAACAGCTTCTTGAAGCATTCTTTTTTCATTATTTAAAATGATTGACGGAGCTTTTAATTCAATAACTCTTTTTAATCTTTGATTTCTAATAATAATTTTTCTATAAAAAGTGTTGATATCACTAGTAGTAAATTTTCCACCATCTAATTGAATAATTGGTCTAGTGTCTGGAGGAGTTACTACTAAGTTTTTAATAATCATTCATTCTGGTTTATTTCCAGAATCTTTTAATCATTTAACTGCTTCTAATCTTCTAACTAATTTTTTTACTTTAACTGAATTATTAATTTCAGAAGATTTTAAATTTGATTGAATTGATTTATATTCTTTGTCTAAATCTAAATTTTTAAGTAATTCTAAAATCGCTTCAGCACCAATACCAAATTTGATACCAGTATGTTTGTTTATAAATCTAAACACCTCATCAATTGAAAACGGAAGGTTTGATTCTTCTAAAATATCATAATAAGTTGTTGCTCTTCTATAATCAAGAGAATCTTTTGGGAAATTATTTCTAATTTCTCTTAATAATTTTCTTAATTTACCTCTAGCGTTTTTAGCACCTTGTTTAGCATTTGATAAATCAATTACTTCTTTATAATTAAAGATTTTACTTGGTTGATTTCCTTCATCTAAAACAATATAGTTAACAAAGTAAACAACTTGTTCAACTTCTTTATATGAAATATCTAATAATAAAGATATTTTTGATGGGTTAGGTAGTTCTTTAGTCATTCAAATATGAGCTACAGGAGCAGCTAGTTCAATATGACCTATTCTATCTCTTCTAACTATAGATTCAGTAATTTCTACATTACATTTTTCACATTTTTTACCACGGTGTTTTACTTTTTTATACTTTCCACAAGCACATTCATAATCTTTAATAGGACCAAAGATTTCTTCATCAAATAAACCACCTTTTTCTGGTTTTAATGATTTATAGTTAATAGTTTCAGATTTAGTAACCTCACCATGAGATCATTCTAATATTTTCTCAGGAGAAGCAATATTAATCTTAATACTAGTTATTCTTGAATTCTTTTCTTTCATTATTACCTCGTATTTTAAAATTCTGAATCTTTAATAAAGTTATTTCCAATATCAATTAGGTTTTCATCTTCAATTGATTCATCAATTGCATTACTACTATCAGAAATATATTTATCTATATCTTGAACTTCATTATTTTCCATAGTTATTTCTACTTGAAGTCCTAATCCTTGAAGTTGTTTAGTTAATAATTTAAATGATTCTGGTAATCCATGCGGAGGAAGTGGTTTACCTTTTATTATTGCATTATAAGTATTATTTCTACCTTTAACATCATCTGATTTGATTGTTAATAATTCTCTTAAGTTATGAGCTGCTCCATATGCTTCAAGTGCTCAAACTTCCATTTCACCAAATCTTTGTCCACCATTTTGTGACTTACCACCAAGAGGTTGTTGTGTAATTTTTGAATAAGAACCAACAGATCTAGCGTGGATTTTATCATCAACCATGTGATCAAGTTTTAACATATACATAATACCAACAGAGATATTTCCATCTAAATATTCACCTGTTCTACCATCTATTAATTTAAACTTACCATCTTTCCCTTTACCTTCTTTACTTGTTAAAGGACAAATTCCAGCTTCTCTCATTATTTCTTCTAATTCATTTCTTTCAACACCTTCAAATACTGGTGTAGAAACTTTAGCAACAATTTGTTCTCTAGAAACACCTGCTTTACTTAAAGCAATAGTGTAATCTAAATCTGTAAATTGAGAAATAGCTTCTTTTAATGTTGTAATTTTCTTTTCTTTTAAGATTGAATTAATTGCTTTTTTAATTGATTTAGATATTGTTTCATTAATACCAAATCACTGTCTAAATTCACTATTTGGAGCATTGTCAATAACTAATTCAAGAAGTTTATGTAATGTTATATGTCTCATTGCATAACCTAAATGAATTTCTAAAATTTGACCAATATTCATACGAGAAGGAACACCTAATGGGTTTAACATTATATCTAATGGTGTACCATCTTCTAAATGTGGCATATCTTCAATTGGAACTATTTTTGAAATAATACCTTTATTTCCATGACGTCCAGCCATTTTATCACCAATTTGGATTTTTCTTTTTTGTGCAATATAAACTTTAATTTGTTCAATTACATCATCATCTAATTGATATCCATCTTGAGTTCTAAATCTTTTAACAGCTGCAATAGTACCTTCACCACCATGAGGAACTTTTAAAGATGTTTCTTTAACATTTTTAGTTTTTTCACCAAAAATTGCTAACAATAATTTTTCTTCTGATGTTAGATCAACAATTCCTTTTGGAGAAATTTTCCCTACTAAAACATCACCTTCTTTAACTTCAGCACCTACCATTATAATTCCATCTTCATCTAAAAATCTTTTTGATGTAGATGAAACATTTGGTAAATCTCTAGTAATTTCTTCATCGCCATTTTTTGTTCTTACACAATTAATAGTGTATTCAGAAATATGGATAGAAGTATAAATATCTTCAGATACTAATCTACTTGATAAAATAATGGCATCTTCATAGTTATAACCACTTCAAGTAGTGAAACCAACTAGCATATTTTGACCTAATGATAATTCACCATTTTGCATTGCTGGCCCATCAGCTATCATTTGTCCTTTTCTAATTTTTTCTCCAACTGATACAATAGGATATTGATTGTTACATGTATTTTGATTAGATTTTAAATATTTATTTAATACGTATTCTTTTTCACCTTTAGAGTTTTCAACAATAACCTTTTGACCATCAACATATTTTACTGTACCAATTGTATCTTCATTATATACAATAGCCATTCCAGAATCATGAGCAATTTTAAACTCATTTCCTGTACCAACAATTGGAGCAAATGGTCTAATTAATGGTGTTGCTTGTCTTTGCATGTTTGCACCCATTAATGCACGGTTAGCATCATTGTTTTCTAAGAATGGAATACAAGATGCAGCAATTGAAACTACTTGCTTAGGAGAAACATCAACATAGTCAATATCTTTAACATCAATAAATTCTAATGTAGATCTAAATCTACATAATACTTTATCTTCAGTAAATTTATTATTCACTACATTTTTATTTGAACAAGCAATTACATATTCATCTTCTCTTAATGCAGTTAATCATTCAATTTCATCTGTTATAATTCCATTTTTAACTTTTCAATAAGGAGAAATTAAGAAACCTTTTTCATCTATTTTAGCTAATGTTGCTAATGACATAATTAAACCGATGTTCATACCTTCAGGAGTTTCAATAGGACATATTTTTCCATATTGTGAATAATGAACGTCTCTTATGTCTAGGTTAGGGTCTTCTCTTGAAATCCCCCCAGGACCCATAGCTGATATTCTTCTTTTGTTTGTTAATTCTGATAATGGATTTTGTTGATCAATAAATTGTATTAATTGATGTGAATTAAAGAAATCTTTAATCGCTATTTGAATTGGTTTCGCATTAATTATTGACTTAATAGTTACTTCTTTTTCTTTTTGTTCTTCAGAATTATTTGCACCATCAGCATTAGCAAGTTTTTCACTAATAAATTTTTCTAATCTTGCTAAACCAACATTAACTTTTTGTTTTAATAATTCATGAATTAATTTAATTCTTTTATTTCCTAAATGATCAACATCATCAAATGCACCAATTTCATGTTGTAAATTAATTACATATGAAGTCATTGATAATAAATCAGACATAGTTAAAGCAAGTGAATCTAATTTAGTATCAACACCAATAATAGGAATTACTTCATCACGTTTTTCACTATCAGCATAAATTGAAATTGTTTCAACTTTTGAGTTATATACAAAATCTTTATGGTTAATTTTATTTTCAATATTAACTTCATTTGAAACTTTTAATTTGTTTTCAATTGTTAATTTTTTAATTAAATCTAATTCATCTTTTTGGATAACTGTACCTTTTTCTAAAATAACTTTTCCAGATAAGTCGGTTAAATCTTCAGCTAAAATTTGGTGATATAATCTTTCAGAAAGTCTTAACTTTCTTGTCATTTTATATCTACCTGCTAAAGATAAGTCATATGTTTTATTATCAAAGAAGTATTTATAAATTAATGATTGGTAACAAATAGTATCATCATCTGAAACTCTTAATTTAGAATCATGGGCTCTAGTTGAAATAGATAATTCTTCTATTATATATTTAGCAGATCTTTCTGTTTCTAATTTAGATTCTAAAATTTCTTTTTGTTTTAATAATTCTTCTTTATTACCTTCACCTTTTTCTAATTTATTTTCAATTACCATTATGTCAGTAATAATACTTTTTAGTTTAGAATCAATATTTTTGTTTTTCTTATCTGAATTAGATGTTTCGTTAATATTAATAGTTTTTTTAATATTTTCAAATTCAGAAGATCTTCATAATTGATCAAAACTATTTTGACATTTTGAAAAAGAATTTTCAATTAATTTATTATTATTAAATACTTTTCTAATTTCATTAGAAGTCATACCTAATGCTTTAAAGAATGTAATTATAGAAATTGAAACGGTAGAATCACTAGTTGCATTTCTAAACATTACTTGAATATTTTCTTTTCCTTTTGGAATATAAATAGTAAATAAGATACCTTTTGAAGGTAAAACCTCACATATATTACCTTCAATAGTTCTTTTTCTTGAATTACTTAATTTAATTTGTGTTTTTGAAAACATGTATGGACCAGGAGATCTCAAAATTTGAGAAATAACTATTTTCTCAATTCCATTTACTATAAAAGTACCTTTTTCAGTCATGATAGGAATATCACAAAAGAATATTCCATTTATATTATTTTGTGATGATGATGATGTTTTTTTCTTTGTAGGCTTTTTTGATTCTTTTACAACCCCAGTTTCATTGTTAATCAATGCCAAATCAACATATAGTGACTTACCATATGTTTTTCCTTCATCTCTACATTCTGATTCTGTTCTTTTAGGTTCATCAAATGAAATTCCATTAAAAGCTAATGTATATTTTTTTCCTATTGAAGTAATAGGAAAAAATGATCCAATTAATTCTTCTAAGTCTTTTTCAATAAATCTTTTAAATGATTGTTTTTGAACTTCTAAAAGATTTGGAGCATCAAACTCTCTTGTTATTTTAGTATAGTCTCTTCTCAAGACATTATCAGACATTTTTTTATAAGTAAAACTTGTTTTTCCCATTTTAAAATCTCCTATAAATTCCGTGCTATAACTTTGTAAAATACAAAAAATATGAAATTAAAGCACTAATAAGTAAAATTTTATCATAAATGTACAAAAAAATTGAAAATAATTTTTTTTATGATATAAGCTATTAATTATTAAACAAAATGTCCTTCTAGGGCATTTTGTAATCCTTAGAAGAGAGAGGGGGTTAACCCCCTCGCGGCTGAAATTTGATTTTTCCTAAAAAAATAAGTAAAAAATATTA
>CASEQO010000152.1 GCA_949290035.1 uncultured Mycoplasmataceae bacterium | reverse complement strand
TTTGAATGCTTGCAATTTCAAGAGCTTTTTTAGCATTTTCTTCTGCAATTTTAGCTTCTTCAACTCTTTTTTCTCAGTGAACTCTTTCTACTTCAGAAATAAATTCTGCTCTAGCTGTTTCAGATTCAACTTTTAATAATTGAGCTTTTAAAACGATTTTTCTAGCTGTTTCTAAAGCTTCATTAGCTACTTCAGATAATTCATTTGCTTGTATTTTAGAAGTTCTAGCTTCTTCACTAGCAACTTTAATATCTTCTAATTTTTCAGCATGTCTAACTTTATCTTCTTCTAATTTAGCTTTAATAGCTTCAAGTTCTTGTTCATCTTTAATAATAGAAGCTTTAATTTCTTGTTCCATTAATTCTTCTTTATCTAAAATGATAGTTTTATTTTCAGCTAATTCAGCAGCAGCTTTTGCTTCTCTAATTAATCTAGCTGCTCTTTCAACTTCATCTCTAGCTACAATATCCATTTCTGCAGCTTGTTCTTCTAATTTAGTTGCAACGATATGTTTTTCTTTTAATTCAGGAGTTAATCTAATCCCAAATTGCTCCATTGCATTTAATTCTCTTTTTTCGTTACTCATTATATCTCCTTTCTTTATTTAAACCTTTTTTAAATATAATAGTAAACTAATATAATTTTATCAAATGATTAATAATTATTGTTAATAAGTTTTAAACTAATGATTTTATTTTAGAATACTAATCCAGCTTTTCTAGCTGATTCTGCTAATTCCAAAACTCTACCGTGGTATTTACAACCACCTCTATCAAAATTAACTTTTTTAATTTTTTTAGCTAAAGCTTTTTTGGCAATATCTTCACCAACTTTAGCTGCATTAACTTTATTACCATTAGGTAATTTTAATTGAAGTGATGAACTAGATGCAATTGTAATTTGTTTTTCGTCATCAATTAATTGAACATATATATGACCGTTACTTTTAGTAACTCTTAATCTTGGTAAACCATTATCTATTTTTTTAAACTTTCTTAAAGTTTTAAGATGTCTATTTTTACGATTTTCTTTTCTATTTAAATTTTGTCTTTTCATAATTAATCCTAATATTTAATTATTTTTTAGCATCTGCTGTTTTACCAACTTTTCTAATAATATGTTCATTAGTATACATAACACCTTTACCTTTATATGGTTCTGGTGGTCTTTTTGATCTAATTCTATCTGCTAATTCACCAACTATAGTTTTATCAGGGCCTACAATATTAATTTCTGTAGGAGAAGGACAAGTTAATTTGATTCCAGCAGGTATATCAATTAATATATTATGAGAGTGTCCTAAATATAAATCTACTTGATTACCTTTTAAAGCTGCTTTGTAACCAACCCCAACTATTTTTAATGATTTTGTATGTCCTTTTGAAACACCTATAATTGCATTCATGATATTTGCATTGATTGTACCATGAATCATTCTAGTAAATTTTTCTTCATTTTTTCTAGTTATAGTTATTTCATTATTTTCATTTTTAATATTTAAAAGTTTATCATCATAAGGAATTTCTAAAGTTCCTAATGATCCAGAAACTTTTACATTATTTTTAGCAATTTCAACATTAACACCAGGTTCAATTTTAATAATTCTATTTCCAATTCTAGACATAATATAATCCTTAAATTATCAAATATAAGCGATTACTTCGCCACCTAAATTATTTTTTCTAGCATTTTTATCAGTCATAAGACCTTTTGATGTTGAAATTATTGCAATACCTAACCCATTTAAAACTTTAGGTAATTTTTCTGATTCAGAGTAAATTCTTAAACCAGGTTTAGAAATTTGTCTAACACCCATAATTGATGAAATATTATCTTTATATTTCAATGTAACTAAAGTTGTTGTTTTATTATTTCCAATGTCTTTTATTTCAAAATCTATAATATAGCCTTCTTCTTTTAAAAGCTTCAAAATATTTGTAACAATTTTTGATGTTCTTATTTCAATAACATCTTTTTTTGCTTTAGTACCTGTTTTAATTCTTACAAGTAAATCTGCTATTGGATCTAAATACATAATGTTTTCTCCTATATACTTAATAAATTATCATGAAGCTTTTTTAACACCAGGAATTGAGCCTTTATATGCTAAATCTCTAAAGCATAATCTACAAATTCCAAATTTTCTATTTACAGCTCTTGGACGACCACACTTTTCACATCTAGTGTAATTTCTAACTGCAAATTTTTGGTGTTTCTTTTGTTTTTCGATTAATGATTTTTTTGCCATATTAATTTGTCTCCTTTAAAGTTGTAAAAGGCATTCCTAATGATTTTAATAATTGATAAGACATTTTGTCATCATTTGATGATATTACAAAAGTTATATCAAACCCTCTGATTCTTTTAACATCATCATAATGAATTTCTGGAAAAATAATTTGTTCTTTAATTCCTATTGTACAATTACCTTTTCCATCAAAAGATTTTGGAGATAAACCTCTAAAATCTCTAATACGTGGAATAGCTACTTTAATTAATTTTTCTAAGAAGTTTCACATTCTTTCATCTCTTAAAGTAACTTTAACACCAATTTCTTGGCCTTCTTTTAATTTGAAAGTTGCAATTGATTTTTTTGCTTTTGTTTTAATTGGTTTTTGACCAGTAATTAATTGTAATTCATTGTATGCATATTCTACATTTTTTGAATCACTTGTTGCATCACCAATACCTGCATTAATAACTATTTTTTCAATTTTTGGAGCTTGCATTATTGACTTTAATTGGAATTCTTCCATTAATTCAAGAACTATTTTTTCTTTATATAATTTTTTTAAATTATTCATAATCATCCTTATTTTTCTGTTTTAGTTTTTGAAACTTTTCCAATTTCAGAATTATCTTTTTTAGATATTCTTATTTTTTTATTGTTTTTGTCATAAGCATATTTAACTTTAGTCACTCCAAATTTTCCTTTTGGATCAATTAGCATTAATTTACATAATGGTATTGGTTTATTAATTTCAACAATTCCACCTTCTTGGTTTTGTTGAGTTGGTTTTTGATGTTTTTTAGATAAATTAATACCTTCAACTATAGCTGTTTGTTTTTTTAAATTAATAGATAAAATAACACCTTCTTTACCTTTTTCTTTACCAGAGATTACTCTTACTTTATCACCTTTTATTAAACGATTCATAACAATCTCCTATAATACTTCTGGTGCTAAAGAAACAATTTTAGCATAACCTTTTTCTCTTAATTCTCTAGCAACTGGTCCAAAAATTCTTGTACCTCTAGGTGTTTTATCATCTTTAATAATTACACATGCATTTTCACTAAATGATATGTCATTACCACTTTCTCTTCTAATAGGTTTTTTAGTTCTAACTATAACAGCTCTAAACTTTTGACCTTTTTTAACATTTGAATTTGGTTGACATTTTTTAACTGAAACTACTACAATATCACCAACATATGCATATCTTCTCTTTGAACTTCCTAGAACTTTAATAACTCCAACTTCTTTTGCTCCTGTATTATCAGCAACATTTAATCTTGACATAAATTGAATCATAATTAAACTCCTAATATATTATTTAGATTTCTCTAAAATCTTATCTAATTTTCAAGATTTAGTTTTACTTAAAGGTCTAGTTTCAACAATTCTTACACGATCACCTA
>CASEQO010000151.1 GCA_949290035.1 uncultured Mycoplasmataceae bacterium | reverse complement strand
GAACTAATCATTGAGCTGTTTGCTTATTATTAGCGGCAACTCATCTTGATTGTCATTCTTTTATAACTCCAATTCTTAAACCGTTAGGATTTACTTTTTGTCCCATAATTATTTACCTTTAACTTCCTTTTTAATTTTTTTAGCTTTTTTTTCTATTTTTTTAGTATTTTCTTTTTTTTGTTTTTTTGTATATCCTTTATTATTTAATGCTCTTTTTTTAACTATTTCTTTTTGTTTTTTAATATCATTTTGTCTTTCATTTGGATCATCTGACAAAATAATTTCAATATGACAATATCTTTTCTTTAATAAGTCTGCTGAACCTCTAGCTCTTGGATTAGTTCTTTTTAATGTAGGAGCTTGGTTTGCAACAATATGATATACATATAATTTTGAAGCATCCATTGCATGATTATTAGTTGCATTAGCAATTGCTTGATTTAATAATTTTTCAACAATTGGAGCCATTTTTTTATTTGTATTTTTTAAGATATTTAATGCATCAATCACAGGTTTATTTCTAATAAGGTCAACAACTAATTTAGCTTTTTGTGCTGATGAATGAATATATCTTTGAATAGCTTTTGCTTTCATATTATATTACCCTTTCCCTATTTTCTATTTCCTGTATGACCTTTATATGTTCTAGTTGGAGCAAATTCACCTAATTTATGTCCAACCATATCTTCAGTAACGTATACTGAAACAAAAGATTTTCCATTATGAACTTCAAAAGTTAGACCTATAAACTCAGGAAAAATAGTACTTCTTCTTGATCATGTTTTAATAGGTTTTTTTGAATCATTAGCTTTCGCATTAGTTACTTTTTTCATTAAATGACTATCAACAAAAGCACCTTTTTTTGAACTTCTTGACATATTATTTTCCCTTTCTATTTACGTCTTCTTACAATTAATGCATTAGAAGCTTTCTTCTTATCTCTTGTTTTAACACCCATATGTCTTTTACCTCATGGAGTTCTTGGAGCATCCATACCAATAGATGTTCTACCTTCCCCTCCACCATGTGGGTGATCATTAGGGTTCATAACTGAACCTCTAACAGTAGGTCTTACACCTCTGTGTCTATTTCTACCCGCTTTACCAATATTTACTAAGTTGTGATCTTCATTTGATACTGTACCGATTGTTGCTAAACAATTGTTCATGATTTTTCTAACTTCTCCAGATGATAATTTAACTAATGTATATTCACCTGTTTCATCTTTACCTAGAATTTGAGCAGCAGTACCTGCAGATCTTGCAATTTGACCACCTTTACCATGTATTAATTCAATATTATGAATGAAAGTACCTTCTGGTATTAATGATATTGGCATTGCATTACCTATTTGAATATCTACTTGTTTTTCACTAGATATTATTTTACTTCCTACAGTTAATCCCTTTGGAGTGATAATATATCTTTTTTCTCCATCTTCATAAACAACTAATGAAATAAATGATGTTCTATTTGGATCATACTCAATAGTTTTTACTGTAGCAACTTTATCATATTTATTTCTTTTAAAGTCAATCAATCTATAAAATCTTTTGTTTCCACCACCTTTGTGTCTAACAGTAATTTTACCTTGATTGTTTCTACCTGAATTTTTATTAAGTTTTACTAGAAGAGATTTTTCTGGTCTATCAGTAGTTAATACTTTTTTATAATCTATTAAAACTGTTTGTCTTTTACCACTACTTCTAGCTTCTATTTTTCTTGTTGGCATATTTGTTTTCTCCTAATTAATTTTAGTTTATCGCCTATATATTTTTATTATTTAGATTCAGAAGTTTGTTCTTCTTCAGTAACTATATCCATACCTTTTGGTAAAGTTATGTAAGCTATTCTTTTAAATTTAGATACACCTGGAACTCTTGTACCAGTTCTAATTGAAGTAGGTTTTCTATTAATTACATTTACTTTTATAGGTTTAATACCATAAATAATGTTGAATGCTTTTGATATTAATTCTTTTGTTGCATCCTTATGAACTATAAAAGCATATTTTTTTTCTTCATTTAAAGTCATTAAATATGTTTTTTCAGTATTATAAGGCTTAATTATTACTCTTGTTAAATCCATAATTATGCAAAAGCCTCCTCTAATTTACTCATGATATCTTCTTGAAAAATAACTTTTTTGTACTTTAACATATCTCTTACTGATAATTGGTTTCATTTTTTAGCTTCAAATAATTGAACATTATTACATGATTTAATAATGTTATCACCTTCATCATTTAATACAAATAATATACTTGTATTTTCTAATTTAGCTTTTTTAACCATATTAACAATTGATTTAGTAGATGGTTTGTCTAATTTAGTATCTTTTTTCATTAGCATTACATTTTCTTCATTAAATTTAATTGTGAATGCTGATCTAAATGCTAATTTTCTAATTTTTTTATTTAACTTAATTGAATAATTTTTTTCTGGAGTTGGTCCAAAAACTGTACCACCACCAACTCATTGTGGAGATCTATTAGAACCCTGTCTTGCTCTACCTGTATGTTTTTGTCTTCAAGGTTTTCTTCCCCCACCTCTAACTTCAGCTTTAGTTTTAGTTTTATGAGTACCTTGTCTATCACCTGCATTTTCTGCTAAAACAGAATCAAACATTGCTTGTTTATTTGGTTTCTTTTCTAATAATGATGTATTTTTAAAATCTACTTCACTTATGTTTCCGTTTATATCAATTAATTTTAACTTTGACATATTAAACTCCTATTGATTTGATTCTTCTTTATTCTCTTCTGTTGAAGATTCATTATTAGTTTCATTTGAAGTAGTTTCTTCATTATTTTCTTCTTTAGAAGGTTCAACATTAACTTCTTCTACTTGATTAGTTTGTTCTGTTACTTGTTCAGGTGATTGTTCAACTGGTTGTTCAACCACTTGTTCTTGAACTTGTTCCACATTATTTACTTGTTCTTCTACAACAACATCATTAACAACTTCTTCTTGAACTTCTACGTTTTTATCTGATTCAGTTGATTTTACTGAATTATTAACTAATTCAATAGCTGGTTCAAATTTTTTAACTTTCTTAGTTGTTGAAATTAAAACTAATGCATTTTTAGGGCCTGGAACAGAACCTTTAATTAAAATTAAATTCTTTTCTAAATCAACATCTACAATTTCAAGGTTTGCAATTGTAACTAATTCAACACCGTAATGTCCAGACATTTTTTTACCTTTCATTACACGTTGACCTTGGCTACCACCACGACCAAATGAAATTGAACCTTGATATCTATGAGGGAACCCTGCCCCATGAGACATAGGACCTATTTTAAAATTTCAACGTTTAATTGCACCTGTAAAACCGTGTCCTTTTGTATATGCTTGAACATCTACATGGTCTCCAACTTTAAATTCAGAAACATTAATTTCATTACCTACTTGGTAACCACTAACATCTCTAAATTCTTTCATATGTTTTCTTGGCTCTACTTTTGCTTTTTTATAAATTCCAATTTCAGATTTATTTAAAGATTTTTCTTGTACTTTTAAATATCCAATTTTTGTAGCGTCATATCCATGTTTAGCTTTTTCTTTTACTTCAATAACAACATTTGGTTCTGCACTAATTATTGTAACTGGGATTAATTTACCATTCTTTTGAAATGAAGAAATCATTCCAATTTTTTGACCTAATATTTTTTTCATAATAATTCCTATTTATTAATTTAACAATTATAATGATATTTTGATTTCAATCCCACTAGCTAAGTTAATAGATTTTAATTTCTTAATAACTTCAGCATTATTTCCTTCAATAATTAGTAATCTTTTATGCGTTCTTCTTTCAAACTGTTCTCTTGAAGGTTTATTTACATGTGGTGATCTACAAATTGTGAATACTTCTTTTTTTGTAGGAAGAGGAATTGGTCCTTTTATTCCAACACCAATTTCTTCTGTTATTTTTATTATTCTTTTAACTGTATCATCTAACAGTCTGTGATCATAAGAATATAATTTAATTCTTAATTCACTTTTCATGGTTGTCTCCTAATATGTAATTAATATTTTTAATATTTTATAAAAGTTACCTGATATTGACAACTCCTTTTGGTGTATCAGCAATCTTTTAAAAATATACCTATAAATTATACTATAAAATAGTCATTTTTTAAAATAAATAGTTTTTAACCAAATATTTATTGCAAAGATAAAAATGTTACATTTTTTACTTAAATTTCACAATATATTACTACACATATTTTATAAATTTTTGTATAATATATATGACATTGCAATTAATGCGGTGAATCGTGTCAGGTGAGAAATCAAGCAGCACTAAGCTTAGCATTAATGTGTAATGTCACTTTTTATTTTCTATAACTATGTACACAATATAAAAATAGTATCTAAATAGATACTATTTTTTAACATCACTTCTAAGAGTGTTCATAAAACGTTTGTAATTATCTTTATTCATATGATAATCTTTAACTTCAATATTTTGATTTACAACTGGTTGTTGCGGAGTTGGTTCTTGATATGTTTGTTCAACATATCCTTGTTGATTATTTACATACCCTTGGTTATCTGTTGTAGTAATAGTTTTTTCATAATATTCATTATTGTCAACATAACCTGGATCATTAGTTGTAGTTGTTTCTATAATTTCTTCATATTCATCATCTTGACCATCATCTTGCTGAACTACTTCTTCAACAACTTGTTCTTGTGAATCAAGTAAATTATTGATATCATAATGTTCATTTTGAAGTTTTATTAATCTTGCTTCAATTTCTAATAATTTATCTCAATTTTCATCAAATCTTTTTTCAACTAATTTTCTTAATTCTGAACCATCATAAGCTATATTACCTTCTTTATCAACATGAACAACAGGTTTAAATTCAGAAATCATTTTCTTAAGTTCTTCAAGTTTTTCCTTTATATAAGGAATGTCATAAGGTAATGATGCACAATTTTTACAATCATCTGATTGAACTTGAATTGGTTGTGGCGCAGGAACTTGTTGAATTTGAGGTGGTGGTTGATATTGAGGTGCAGGTTGATAAACTGGATATGGTATTGGTGCAGCATATGCTCCAACATCATTATTGCTATTATTACTTAATAAAGACATTAATAAAATTGGCATTAAATCATTAGATGAACTTTCTTTTTCAATAACTTTCTCAACAATTGGTTGTGGAGCTGGTTGTTGAATAATTTGCGCTGGTTGTGGTTGAGGAGGAGCTACACTTTTACTTTTTTCAGTATTATAAGTATGTGTATGTTCAATTTTAGTTGTAGGAACTGAATAATCTGTAAATAAATTTGTTTTTGGAATTTTTTTAAAAGATGTTTGTTCAGTTCTTGTAGATTTATTAACTGTTGCCATATTTTGCTCTTTTAAACATAATATATTAAATTATAATATAATTTTTTTCAATATATAAAAACATTTTAATAATTAATGAATACTTATTAATTATTAAACAAAATGTCCTTCTAGGGCATTTTGTAATCCT
>CASEQO010000150.1 GCA_949290035.1 uncultured Mycoplasmataceae bacterium | reverse complement strand
TTGATCCCCCATTACTTCCTGAACTACTTTCTCCACTACTAGAAGAACTACTAGATTCTTCTGAACTGCAAGAAGTTAATGCAAATAAACTTGTTGTAGCTAATAAAGGTGCACTTAAAAAAGTTAATCATTTAAAATATTTTTTAGTTTTTTTCATTATCATTTTATCCTTTTTTATATGTTTATTTTTGATTTAAATTGAATTAATTCAATTTAATGTTTTATTTGAAATAAAACATTAAATATTCTCACACATTTTTTCTTTTTTTTTTTTTTTTGCATTGGTATATATAAATTTATAATAGAATATCTAATAGATTTTTTTAAATTACTTTTATTAGCATACTTAGTTAATTTATATAACTTATATAAAAATAATTTAAGTTATATAAGTGTGATCTTGTAGTTTTCTTTTAGGGATACAGGATATAATTTTGAATATTTCTTATTTTTAGGAAAAATTATTAATTTATACTTTGATTTTTGAAAATTTAAAAGGTCTTTTTTTATTTATTTTATTAACACCAATTAATAATCTAAATCTAATTTAAATATTAAATTTATCTTATTTACTATCTTAAACTTTATAATAAATATTACTTGTAAGTAATATTGACATATATATCATTATTGATAAAATAGTTTAATTTATATTATCAATATTATTAATTATTATTGTTTTGTTCTAGAACTAGTTTTAGTTTATCTAGAACTAGTTCATGATCTTTTAATCAATCTTGTTCTCTAATTCTAATAACATTATAGTTTCTAGATAATAGATATTCTTGTTTATCGATATCTTCAAATCAAGATTGAATATCTATATTTTTCTTTCAATCATCTAATATTAATATTAAATCTATATTATTAACATTAGATTTATAGATAGCTATATCTATTTTGTTATTTCCTATTTTAATATTGGATTCAATATTAAAACTTTTGAAATATTTTGACTTAGATAACTTATCTAATACATCTTTTTTAAAGTTAGTAAACATATTATCATCTTTAAATAATGCATTAGATTTAGATGATTTATTAATACTTAAATCATCTAAATAAGCAATTCATTTTTTAAAGTAAATTGATTCATCATATTTATCTTGATAATTTACTTTTATATCATTAGCATATAATGATTTAAAAACAATCATTTTATCTTTTGATCTAGTGATAACTACATTTAAGTAGTTAGAACCACGATGTTTACTTAAAACACCATAGTTGTTGCTAGAACTAGTATAAACTGTAGATATTAATACTAAATCACCTTCATCACCTTGAACTGATGTTAAGTCACCTATAATTAATTTATTATTTTTTAGTTTTAGATTAATATCTTCATTGCTATCTTTTAGTAATAAATCTAATAAATATTGTTTTTGTTCTATACTAAAACAAATAACTAATATTTTATTAAATTTAGAAATATTTTCTTTTAATACTTTTATAAGATTTTTAACTTCTTCAGTATTAATTAAACCTTTTTCTATAGTTTTATTAGAATTAATAACTTCTAATGGTTTTATAGAATTATTGCTTTGGTTTGTAAATAATAAGTTTCCATTATAGAAATTATTATTTGAAAACTCTATAAGCTCTTTAGATTGTGATCGATAATGATTTCTTAATGTATAAGTATTTCAATAACTTACTTTTACTCTATCTAATAATGATTCAGATTTATCAAAATCTATATCATTGATAGATAAATCATTGTTTATATCTAGATCATAGAAAGCAAATCTTTCTGGTTTTAATTGCTTATCATCTCCAGATATTATTAATTGCTTACATCTATAAATTATAGGATAAGCTCTTTCTAGAAACATTTGACTAGCTTCATCAAATATTCCTATATCAAATTGTTCTTGTTTATTTGGTACATAAAAGCTAACTAAATCTGGTTTAGACAATCATATTGGAAAGATAATTTTTAAGCAATCATAAAACTCATTTATAAAATCATTAATTTTAGGTTTTTGTTCAAACCTAACAATTTTAAACATCTTTTCACATTTAGTTTGTAATTCTTTATCTGATTTAGCTAAAACATTTTTAATATGTTTTATATAAATAGATTTAAGTGTTTTATCTATATTTAAAATAAAATCACTATTATTTTTAAGATATTTAGAAATTAAATCAGGAATATTTCTTTCTATAATGTGTTTGTTTTTATTTAGTTTTTCAAAACTATATACATTAATGTTAATCAATTCTCTTTCAATTTGATTAACTCTATACTTATAATATTGATTAACTATTCTTTGATCAAAGTTAATAATTTGTTTATTATAAAAATCAATAAATGATTTCTTTAATAAATTTTTATTATTATAGAAATAAACAACTATTGGATCAAAAATATCTTGATCATAATCTAATATGTAGTTTAAATATCAATTAGATTTAAATATAGTTATTTTCTCAAATGCTTTTACACAATTTAAATAAATATCGTTTTGTTCTTCATTAATTGCTTTGAACATCATTTTAGAAGTATTGATTTCTGATTTATAAAAATATCTTTGAATTAAGTTTTGTTTTAGTATGTCATTACATACTAAATATTTTGTTAGAAACTTTTCATGTTTAGCACAATTTCTAATCAACATCTTTTTAGCATATTTACAATATTGCTTATCTTTTAATAATTCATTAATTTTATTTCATTGAACATAATTATTTTTTAGTACAAAGACATTATTGTTTAATGTAGAAACAAAATCTTTATCTTTATGTAACATTTGATTTTGAATAAACTCATCTAGTTTTTCAACTTTAGATTTTAGTAAATCAAAATCATCTATTTTAAAATCAATATTATCATTGTTTGCTATAAAATAATTTACATCATTTCTAATGAAATCAAATTTATTA
>CASEQO010000149.1 GCA_949290035.1 uncultured Mycoplasmataceae bacterium | reverse complement strand
TACTACAAAAGAGAGAATGAAGAAGAGAAGACTACTTATTATCTTCATTGTTACAATAATTTATTCTACAAACATATCATTCTACTCCTCAATAATAGGAGGTGATTAGTGTAAATCACTAATATATTTTTCTTATTATATTAATGTTAGCAATAAGTTAATCATTATCATAATTAAACACATTAATTTTAATTATGAAAGGATTATAAACATGAATAAATTATTAAACTTTGTATCAGGAATTACTACATATGCTGAAGGTGGATCTTTAAAAGAATCAGTAGATCCAATTCTAAAAAAGTTTTATGAAATTGGTGGAATAGTAATTCCAATTGTAATTGGTGTTGTAGCAGTATTAATAGTTATTAAATTAATTTTATTAGGTATGAAACTAGCTCAATCTGGAGATGATCCAGAACAAAGATCTAAAATCATTAAAGGGATGATTTGATGAGGTGTTGGACTATTAATATGTATAGCTGCAGTTGCAACAATAGCAACAGTATTTGCTATTATGAAAGATAATACTGCCCTACCTGAAGAACTAGGTAGTTAATATTATCTTTATACATTAAAACAAACAATGTATGTTCAGTGATTATTAGAATTTGTATGAAGACTATTCATACAAGGACCATTATTAATAATAAATTTCTTTACTAGTGATAATGTGTTAACTAATTTAACATCTAATATAGGATTTAATATAAATAGTGATTATGGTATTATAAATTCTTTAATAAGTGTATCAATAGTTTTTAGTTTTGCTTTAGTACTTATTATTTTTGTATTCTTATATAAATTGTTTAAAGTTATGATTACTAGTAATCATAACTATACAAAAATACAATTAATAGAAGTGTTTAAAGAATTTGCTAAAACTATATTAATAACACTTGTGTTTGTATTAATATTTCAATTAGTATTTGCTTGCTTTGATGTATTAATGAATGTTTTTAATAAAGTATATGATAAAGCTAATACAAAAAGTAATTTTATAACTAATATATTGTATTCATTAATAACTGGTCAAAACTTAACAAAAGATAACCAATATTTTTTGTTTCCAGATAAAAACTTCTTAACAATAATGGATAGTATGAACTTTTTAGTATCAATTATATTAGTTATGAGTTTTGCATTCTTTTTAATATGAATGGTTTGATCAATTTATCAAAAGATGTTAGAAATAATGTTTTTATACATTACTTTTCCAATATCTTTAGCTTTTGGTCAAGAATCTGAAAAACTAAGTTGAAAAATATGAACTAAAGAAATATTTAATAAATTTATGATTATATTTTTATTATTAGTTTGTATAAGACTATATTGTTATGGTTTTTATATGACTTATCAAACTATTATTAAGAATGTTTGAAAAACTAATGATCAAGGTAAATTATACATTAGCTTAATTTACATATTAGCTACAGGAAGTTGCATTATGTTTGCAACTAAATTTATAGCTAATAGAAACAAAGAAAATATTGGAATCATAGGATCATTTTCTTCATTTAAGCAAACAAGAAACTTTATTACAAACAAACAAGTTATAAACAACAATGATAACAATAGTTATCAAGTAAGTATTAATGAAAACATTAATACTTTAAAAAGTGATATCAGGAGATTAAGATATGAACAAAACGAAAATATTGCTTCACTTAGAAAAATTAAATTATTTAATAAGTAATGAAAAAGTCTTTAAAAATAGCTTTTATTAGTTTAACTAGTTTAGTTTTAACTATAGGAGCTAGCATATCTATACCATTTAGTATAGATAGTTATAAATCTAATATAAGTGAAGAAAAACTAATAAACAACAATGAACTAAAATATATTGATTATTTTAATGAAACAGTTTTTAACGCTAATAAAAATGACAATGAAAAACTAAAGTCTAGAATAACTAAAATAATTAATAAATATAGACTATATGAGTGAAATTATTATTTTCAAAATCAAAGTAATAATTTAATAAAATCTAATGTTTTAGAATCAAAGTATGGTGACTACAAAGAGTTTATCAATAATAATAAAATTAAACCTAATAGTCTATTCAAAGACTATAAAATTGAATACACAAATAGATATTTAAATCAAGATGAACAATTTAGATTTTTTAATGATTTTATAAATATTGTTAATGAAGAAAATAGTAAAAATGAAGAAGATTTTTTATATTTAAGATGACAATATTATGCTTATGAAGCTGCATCTAAATATCACAGTTTAAAATATGATGGAAAACATATATATGAAATAACTATAGATGATTGAGCATTAGCTATACAAGATGCAATAATACCTCCATGAATTCCAGATAAATTATTTGAAATGTTATATATAATGCTTTGTTATTATGGTTTAGTACCATTTATAGATGGTGATGATTTTGAAATAGATTATGATTTTAATCCAACATTTTTAGAACCATGCATTGTTCAAATGTTAATATGTTCAAAAGATATGGTAATGAGACTATCTAGTGTTGATGATTTTTATTTAAATAAACATCCAGTATTTAAAAATAAAGGTAAAAGAGCTATGGAAATAAATGATGAATTTAATAAATATTATGATGTATTAATCAATTCATTAACTGGAGATCCAAATATGTCAGGGTTAGATCAAAACTTAGATCAAGATAAGTTTAATATTGCTATGAAACAATTAAAAGAAATTGCTAATAAAATTTTAGATTTAGCTACATCTATTGCTCATCTTGACTTAAAGCATTATGCAAATGTAAGCCAAATAGATAAATATGGGAGTATAAATGTCAAAGATATTATTAGAAAAAATTAATAATATTTTAGATATTAATAAAAATAGAGAATATATTAATATCAATAATGTAGACCAACAATATTATTTATTTTTAAATAAGTTTGTAGAAAACAACGATGATATTGATAATCTAATATCTAAACAAGTATCTTTAAAACTTACATTTTGTAAAGATTATTTATCTTTAAGTGAAAATCTAAAAAACATTAATAATTTTGATAGTCTAAAATTATTTTGTCAAGAAAATGAAATTGATTATAAATCAATTATAGATAACTTAAAAATAGAAAAGTCAACTAAAAATATTGTTAAAAAAGTTGATAAATTAAACAATAATATTCAAGATGAATATTTAATAAATAAAAAGAAAATTTATGAATTAATAACAACTAGGCTGTTAAAAGATGTAAATTTATTTCTAGACTTAAAAAACCATTCTAAAAAGTTGTTTATTGAAACAGGAAAACAACTTCTAAAATTAGGAACTAATTTTGTAAGTGGTTATGTAAATAATGTTTATATTAATGCACCATTAATAACTTATAATGCAGAAATTGATATAAATCTAAATGAAGTTTATATCAAAATTGATCATAAACCAATTATTAATGAAAAACTAATTCTATATATTCTAAAACAATTAGAAGTTAATAGAAATCTAGATCTATCTAAAATTATAAATAAACATAGTTTTAAATCTTTTCTAGAGCCTTTTATTCAATATCAAATAGATGATTTAGATATAGATACATATTTTTCTAAATCAAATAATGATAAAAGATTAACTATATCTAACATATATTGTTTAGGAATATTTGATATAGAAGCTGGTAAAATAAAAGAAGATTTTTTAGAACTAATGAAAAATAATGTTGAATTATTAAATGATAAAATGCAAAATGATTTTGAATTTTATACAAAAGAAGAATTTAATAATAAAGCATTAATACAAATAAATCGTCCTTTAAACATATATCAAAAATATGCAGTTAGATCATCTATTAGTGAAAACACATTAATATATGGTCCACCAGGAACTGGAAAATCTGAAATCATTACTAGTATAATAGCTAATCTATTAATAAATCAAAAATCTATATTAGTATGTTCAGAAAAAGATGCAGCTTTAGATGTAATTAAGAAAAGATTGTCTGAACTATCTATATTTGCATTCTATTTAAAAGATTTAGAAAATGAAGATTTGTTTTATGAACAAATAGAAAATCTTTCATTAGAAATGGGATCATTTTATAATGACTATTATAAAAATGAAGAGTTTAATCTATTAAATATCTATAACTCTAATGATAGGGTTAAAGACTATAATGAACAAATAGCTAAGTTTAGACAAATTCTAAATGAAGATATTAGCTTCTCTTTAGAAACAGATTCTAGAGGAAATGATTATAAACAATATTTAATATCAGTTAATGAAGTTAATGAATTTATAAAACATAACAAAACTGGAATTAACCAGTTTTGAGAAGAATATAAAAATAAATTTGTAAAACTTCAATCACCAACTGAATTTATTTCAAAAGTTGCAGAATTTAATTGATTTAAAGAAAAATATGAATTAAATGAAGATGAAATTAATAAATTTGATTTCATTAGAAATGATGTAAATTATTTTATAGCAAACAATGATAATATTGATTTTAAAATAGATGATTTTGAT
>CASEQO010000148.1 GCA_949290035.1 uncultured Mycoplasmataceae bacterium | reverse complement strand
TATTGTCTATATGATTATATTTATCACTATAGTAATTTACTAATAGATCATGACCTTCTATTTGTTTTAATTTATTATAGTTAGAAACATATCCAGCAATACCAATTTTCTTTTTAAGGTTAGCTATTTTTGCTTCTTTTTTATCTATTAATTTAGTTTTTAATTTTTCTGCATGATCTACATTTTCTAAATATGCATATTCATATTTAAATTTAGCTCAATCATCTTTAGTTTCTAAAATAGATTTTTTAGCTTCATATTTAGCATTTAATACTTCTATTTTTAGATTGGCTTTTTGTACTAATAGATTTGCTTTTACTTCGTCAATTTCAATACTATTAGCTTCTTCTAATTTAGTATTAATTTTTTGTATTTTAGTTTCTTTTTTATTATCAATTGATTTTAATTTGTTAGCAATAGAAATGTTTTCTTTTTCTAATATATTATCAATATTAGTTAATGATTCTAAATTCATTTTTTGTTTAGTATCACTTGTTAATTTATATGCATTTCCAATTGGTGCGAATTCCATTAATTCAATTATTTTTTTGTCTAATAATGATTTTAATGCCTTTTCATCAAAATCTTTTGAATATAATTCAAGTTGATTTTTTGTAATGATTCCATAATATGAAATATTAAACACAATATCTTTTTCTGAATCATTTAACTTATTAAAGTTTTTATTTATTGTTTCTTTATACAATTTAACAACTTCATTTAATGGATTAGATTTAGATTTAGTTTTTATTTTTTGGATTCTATCTTCATTATTTCTAAAATCTTTTTTAGAAATACTAATTCCTAATGAAGTTAATCAAATTGTTAAATTATGTTTGAAGAAAATAACTCTACTATATTTAGTTGGAGAATATTCTAATAAACCTTTAATTCCTTTATTAGTAATAATTGCACTTGAAATAACTACAATAATAACTCCTACAAACATTGACACTAATGCAAATATACCTAATGCAAAGAAATTACCTGCAGTTACATCACCAAACATTTCTTGTGGATTTTTAATTTCTTTTGTTTCTAAATTTGTTCCAACTTCACCAGTTAATGCACCAGATATTGAATTAACTATAGCAAATCCAACTGCTATAAACATACCTAAAATTGACATATGATTATTTGATTGTCCAGCTCCATATAATCTACCACATATAAATGATGGTGTAGAAGTATACACATAAACTGATAACCCCGCTAAAATAAAGTATACATAAATTAAAGCAGGTTGTTTACCAACTAACATTAAACATACTATAGCAGCACATTGTAACATACCTGATAAGAAAATAGATTTAGTTGGTCCTATTTTGTCATTTAAAATTCCGCCACCAAAATTACCTATTAAACAAAATACACCAAATAATGTACCACCAAGAGCCATTATACTACTATAACCACCACCGAATGTAGGATTATTTATTAATAGCACATTACTTACAAAGCTTCCATTAGTTGAAGCATGAACTGTACCCATTTGAAGAATTAAATAACCTACACATAAAATTCAATATGGAGGATATTTTTGAGTCACTAATGGAGAAACTTCTAAAATGGCATTTTGCTTAACATTAGTTTGTTCACTTGATTTAGCATCAAAAATATCAGTTGGAGGCAATGGTTTTTTACATGTGAACAGTACAACTAGTAATCCAGTTACTAAACCAATACCAGCCATAACTAAATATGTAGCATATTGATAACCATTTACATCATAATTTCCATTTTGAGGTGAAATATTTCCAAATACTTTTGCTAATTGACCAACTAATTGTTGCATTCAAATATTACCTAAAGATCCACCCATGAAAGCAATACCAAGAGCAAATCCTCTTTTCTCTGATGGTCATCATTTAGAAATTAAATTATTAACCCCTAATCCTGAAAATATCATTACACCTACTTGTGAAATAATATTTGAAACAAATAATATAGTAGCTACTGCACCAACATTTCTTGATTCTGATGGAATCATAGCATTTATTGATGATCCAGCAAACCCTATCATTGCTAAAACTATTCCAAGAGAATAAACTATTCTCATGTTAATTTTTTTACCAAGTAATTTTGCAATAAATGGTCCTGCTATAGCTGCACCTAATGCACCCATTGTAAAAGTTAGACCAATAATAGTTTGATTACCATTTGTTCAAACAATTCAATCACTACCAACAAAAACATTAGTAAGATTTAACGCAACACAATATGGTAACATTTGGAATAAAAAACATCCCAAAAGAACTAATCACATTCATGTATTACGTTCTTTTTTAGATTTTTCTTTTATTACATTTTGATCAAACTTTGTTTGATTAATTTGTACCATAATCTACCTTTCTTAATATAACAACAATTATATTAAACTATAAAAAATTAAAAAATATTTATTTATTGTATTTCAATAAAATTTAAAGATAAGTGGTGCCAAATGTTTGTATCAGAAACAAACATATAAATTTTATAATAATTTATTTTATAGTTGCAAAATAATTTAATTATTTTCAATTTATTTATACAAAATCTACAAAATATCTTAAAGTAATTAATTATATTAAAAATATTTTTTATT
>CASEQO010000147.1 GCA_949290035.1 uncultured Mycoplasmataceae bacterium | reverse complement strand
TAAACAGCTTTTTTAAGTTTTATAACAGCTTTAACTTGATCACCATTTCTAAGAATATTAATGATAAAGTCATCATTTGTAATATCTGCAGGTAAGTTATTAAAGAATAAATCTTTATTATTTAAAATTATTTCTTTAATTTGATCATCACTAATATCATTAATAGGTTTATTTGCTAAATCTGTACCATCAGTTAAGCTTGATATTGGTATATTTTCAGAAGAGATATTATTATTGATAATTGTATTTTGTTTGTTTTGTTTAATATATCCAGTAACTGTTAGTTCAAAAGATTTAGTTTGACTTGTTCTAGTAGATGATGGTTGCAATTGACCATTTTCATCAAATCATTTATCAACACTAATAGTTAAAACAATTAATCCATTAATTTTATCAGATGATTTAATAGTTACAGATACATTTGCGTCACTAGGTAAATTAAATCTATCTTTGTTGTTTCTAATTACAGTTCTAACATTGTTTGCAATTGAATCTTGTACACTACCAACAGTTACATCTAATGTAGATCCAACTTGATTAGCTATTACTGATTCATTATTTAGTAAACTTGGTGATTGAGTAGCAAACTCAATAATTGAAATTAGACCAAAATCTTTTCCAGAATCATTTGTTTGACTATAACCATCTTGTACATATTTTTTAAGCTTAATATTAACAGATAATGTACCTATTTTATAATTTCTTTGAGCTGATATTATTAAATCATTAACAGTAACATTATTTTCTAAATTAGAAAATATTGTTGTTCTTTTTTCTCAAATTAAATTTCTTAAATCATTATCAGTTTGATAAATATAGTTTAGTGTTTGACCATTGTAACTTGTTAATAAATCTCTAATATTAAATGATGTTTTAGATAAAGTTGTGTCTTGTTTATTTTGATTTAAAAATCCTGTAATAGATATTTCATAATTTTTTGGACCAGTAGGAACACCATTTGAATCATAATATTTACTTAGTGTTACTGTATAAATTATTGCTCCTTTAAATTTATCTAAAGTTTTAAATACAACTGATACAGTTGAGTCACTAGGTTTATTTATATTATCTGTTATGTATTGACTTAATTTATTTTTAGCATTATCAATATTGTTTCCTGCTAATTGGCTAGACATATCTCCAAGACCTATGTCTTGTGTAGTTAATGTTGTTGGAACAACTGTTGTATTTGATGTTTTAAATCCACTAATATTTACTGTTATTATTTTAGAACCATCATTTTCAGTTGGAACACCTATTGAATTATAATATTTGTTTGGTTTCATCACTACAGATATTTGACCAAGAAGATTATTTTTTGTAGGTGAACCAACTATTGTTAATGTTGCATCACTTGGTAGATTTGCATTTGATAAAGTTTTAATATAACTACTTACTCTTTGTTCAAGATTAGTATCAGTTACATCACTTGGCAATGTAGTAATATCATAGTTGATATCACTTGCGGTTATATTAATATTATCAAATGATGATTCACTAGATCTATCAAAACCAGATACAGTAATAACTATAGGTTTACTTCATTCACTTGTTTGTAAAACACCATGTTCATCATAATATTGACTAGCATATAAATTTACTATTGCAGTACCTTGTAAATTATTTGTGTTAGCTAATTCTGATCTAAATGTAGTTCCGTTTGGTAGATTTCATATATTTAATTGAGTTAAAGCATAGTCACTAACTTTATTTTCTATATCTGAATTTTCACTAGGTAAACCAGCATTGTTTAATTCTATTTGGTTAATTGTTCATGTCTGACTATTAGAATTAGATGGTTGTCTAGTTCCAAAACCACTTAAACTAATTGTAAATATTTTATTAGTGGTATTTGTTTCTACAAATCCATAATCATTGTAGTATTTATTAGGTTTAAGAGTTATTGTTGCAGTTCCATCATAATTATTTGTTAAATTGATATCAGAAAATGTTACATCACTTGGTAAATTTACATTAGTGTCAGATTTAAGTTTTTCTTGTACTTTAGTTTTTACTTCATTTTCTACATCACTTAATATAGCTGAATTATTATATCCTAAATCAGTTGATGTTAAACTTATTAATACATCAAAATCAGTTTTTGGTTTATTTGTTAAATCTTTAATAGTTATAGTGAATATTTTATGCTCACTATCACTATATGGATGTCATTGATTAACTAATAATCCATCACTATAATAAGTTTTTAATGTAAATCCAAATGTTAAAGATGTTTCTGTATTACTAATATATTTAGCATAAACTTTACTTCCATTAGCTGTTGTATCAGTTGATACAAAATCATCTGCAGAACTAGATATAGATGATGGTAGATTTTTAAATATTTGATTTCTATTATAATAAATGAAATCTTCAATAGGGCTTGGTCTTAAATCTTGGTTAAAAGTAGCAGCTATTTCATAAGGTGAGTATTGTGCTAATGCTGTCATTTTTGCACTTATACCATTAGTAGAAATACTTTCATCTACATATGTATCACTATACGAAAGGCAACTAAAAAAATAACTATTATTACTACAATTTATAAATTCCACATAATTATTATCGCTTGTTCCTAAAATCATTGTTCCAATAGGGTTATCTACCTCAAAAACTCTAATATTTGTTCCTATTAATTTATTTGAATTAATTTCATTCATCAATGATTTTGTAATTTTTATTCCACCATCTATTTTAATAATATGAGGACTATTAGAAATTCAAGAACTATTTGCTCATATATAAAAGGAATTATTTATCACTTTTGCATAATTAACATTAATATTAAAATCACCACTATTAAAATCAGTTTTAGTTAAATTTGATAAATTTAATTGTGTCGTATTATCATTAAATTCACATGAATAAATTGATTTTGCAGATGCTGCAGTATTTATAAAATTTAGAAAAACATTGTAGTTATCTCCATTTGTTGTTAAGTGCATTGTCATTTCTATTGCTTGATTACCTATATATGGTCAATCAAAGAATAAGAAATTGCTCAAATTAAATGATTTTAATTCTACACGTGAATTACATGTCATATCGATTCTAATAAACTTAAGATATGTTGAATTATTTTGACCTTTATTCATAAAAATATAACTCATATAAATAAAACCATTTTCATATTGAGCTTGTATTGAAGGTATTTGATCATAATTATTAAATTCATATCCTTGAAAACTAACTGCAGGATTATTTGTATTAGTGTCAATTATAAAAATTTTAGATTCAATCGTGGCACTCCTAGAAACAAAAACTATATAATCTTCTATGTTTTTAACATTTATTAAAAAATACCCTCCAAACCTAAAAATTGATGTTTTTGATGAAGCAGTTGTGATTAAAGCATCACTAATAGTGTCACCTGTTTTTTCATCTATAACACATAAATAAATTTGCAATTTACCTGAATCTTCATTACAATAAACTGTATAAAATTTACCATTTGCATAAACAGAACTAATAAATTGATTTTCATCAACAGATGATGCAGTTGATGAAAAAACTTTATTTGATTCTCAAATGACTTGACCATTTTCATCAAAATATGTAGCTTTATGATCACTAGTTGGTAATAAAATACCTCTAGGTCCATAAGTACCAGCTTCAATTTTCTTTTTTTCAGTACTAGCTAATTGTTTACTAAAACTACCACTTACAGATTTAGCAGTAATTTTTTTATCACAAGTATTATTTGATTCTACATTTAATGTATCATCACTAATAGAACTTTTATTACTTTTAATATTTTTACTTAATAATTGAGTTGAACCTATTAACGATAGACCGCCTAACAATGTTAATGAACCAACTTTTAATATTTTTTGAATATTTTTTTTATTTTTCATAATTATTCCTCATTATTATTAAAACAAAAAAAAAAAAAACAATAGGGTCAGCAGACTGATTTTTTTATAAAACTTGTAAAAAATGAAAAAAAACATGGATTATAATTTTATTAAATTAATTCTTTTTAGCTAATTTAGGTATTTCTTTACCTTCATGAGCATCAATATACAATTGTTTTAAATCATTAATTAAAGGT
>CASEQO010000146.1 GCA_949290035.1 uncultured Mycoplasmataceae bacterium | reverse complement strand
CTGTTTTAATTTGTATTTTAGATATTATGTTATATAAAAAATTAGAATATTTTAAATATGAGATTAGTGAGTTTTTATTATTAATTATTTTTTGATCAAAATTTGTAAACAAAAAATCTACATCTAACAAAGAATTTATTTTTATATCTTGATCTAATGAATTTAGAACATAATAGATATTAGATTCTTCTTTTATTGATGAAAACAATGTTCTAATAAAAGATTTCATCTTTGAATTTAAGTTATTTAATTCATTAATTAAACTAGCAGTATTCATAATTATTATTCTCTCTTAAGAAATTTTTGAGTCATATCTAAATTCATTATTTTTGTCATATCATTTTTCTACAATCAAAAAAGCTGTTTCCATCATATTTATAAAAGATGTTTGTCTTTCTTGACTAGACATTTCTAATTTGTTAGGAATTGAATCAGAAACTGTTAATAATGTTAATGCTTTTTTATTTAATTTTATAGCATTTGCATACAATGCAAAGGCTTCCATTTCAACTGAAAGAATTTTTTTATCTCTTAATAATTTATTGATATATTTACCGTGATTGTAACCATAAAATGCATCAGATGATAAAACTAATCCATCATAATATTTAATTTGTTTTTCATCTAAAGATTTTATAGCTAGATCATAAATATCTTTAGAAGCATCTATAGTATTTTTTTTAATATCTAGATCTAAGTTATTTGCATAGCAAGAATCACTAATTGCTTGTGATGCTATTACAATATCACCTAGATTCATTTCTTCTAGATAAGCCCCTGTAGAACCAATTCTAATAATTACATCAACATCATAAAAATTAAATAACTCATATGAATAAATCCCTATTGATGGAATACCCATACCATGACCCATAACAGTTACTTTTTTATTATTGTAGTAACCAGTGTATGCTAGCATGCCTCTTACTTCATTTACTAATTTAGCTCTTTTTAAATATTTTTCTGCAATAAATTTAGCTCTTAATGGATCACCAGGCATTAATACTATTTTTGCTATATCTTCTTTTTTTGCATTAATATGTGGAGTCATAATTTAATCCTTTATTTTAATATTTGATTTTTTATAATATTTATTATGTTTTCTTTATTAAAACCTTTTTCTTCATATAGTTTTTTACCATCCATAGATTCTCCAAAACTATATGCACCAAAATGAACATGTTTATTATCAATATAATCTTTTATCTTGTATCATAAATAATCTGATGAAGTTTCAATTGAAAAAACACCATATTTTGATTTTAATAAATTTGATATGTATTTATTATCATTATTAAAGAATTTTTGTAAACAAGGAATAGAAACTATTCTTGATTTAATATTATTATTTTCTAATTCTTTTTTTACACTAAATAAAAGATCTATTTCACTTCCAGAACCACATAAAATAATATCAGGGTTTGATTGTTTATATAGTTCATAACCATGCATAAAACACTTATTATAATCAGTTGGATGATTAGAATTTAGTGGTTGTCTTGTGAAAACACCAATACTTGTTTCATTTTTAGAACTAAACAAATTACTAAAAACATATTTAGTTTCTATTTCATTACATGGTCTATAAACATAAACGTTTTGTATAGATCTTAGCATTGGCAATTGATCGTATGGTTGATGGGTTGGCCCATCCCCTCCAACTTGATATGAATCATGAGTAAATATATATGAAGATGGTAACTCCATCATAGCACCAATTCTAATTGCTGATTTCATATAATCAGCAAATGATAAAAACGTTGAACTGATTGATCTTAATCCACCATGTAATAAAATACCATTTTGAATAGAACTCATTCCGAATTCTCTAATACCATAAAGAATTTCAGGATATTTTTTATTACTATTAAAATTATTTTTAATATTAAATGTAGTTTTAGTAGCTGAAGCTAAATCAGCACTACCAAATAATGTATCATTTATTTTAGACTTATATAATTGTTGAAAATATTGACCAACATAATCTCTTGTTGCTTGGTTTTTATTGATAATGTCTAAATTAATTATTTTATCTATATTTATAAATTTATTTTTAAAATTATTTAACAATTCTTTTACTAATTTAGGATATTTAGATTTAGCAATTTCTAAATCTTTTATTCATTTATTATATTTTTTTGTTCCTCTATTTTGAACTCTTGAAATAAAATGATTATATATAGATTTATCAAACTTAAAATTTCTAACTTTAATATCATAATATTTTTCAAATAAAGAAATTTCATTTTTATCTACTTTTAGTCCATGAGCTTTATTTGAGCCTTGTTCAGAAGTACCTTCACCAATAATTGTTTTGACTTCTATGAAAGTAGGTTTTTTATTTTTTTTAGCTAATTTAATAGCGTTTTCAATATCTATTGGATCATTAGAAGTTTTAATGTAATCTCAATTTATTGATTTCATTCTTAATTCTAAATTTTCATTAAATGCATCATTAACTTTTGCATCTAATTGACAATCATTTGAATCATGTAAAACAATTAATTTATTTAAATTTAATTTTCCTGCTAAACTCATTGTTTCATAACATACACCTTCTTGTAAGTCGCCATCACCAACTAAAACATATGTATAATGACTAACTAATGATTTAATCTTTTTAAATTTATTTTCTAAATAAGATTGAGCAATAGCCATCCCAACACCCATTCCTATTCCTTGACCTAATGGACCTGTTGAACAATCAATATAGTTTTTAGAAGAATATTCTGGGTGTCCTGGTGTTTTAGATCCTTTTTGTTTGTGATTTTTTATTTCTTTTAATGAAATAAATCCAGAAAAATGAAGCACAGAATATAAAGACATACTACCATGACCTGCACTTAATACAAATCTATCCCTATTAAGCCATTTTGGGTTCTTTTTAGATATATTAATAAATTTTGTAAATAGTGTATAAGTTATTGGACACGCTGACATTGCCATCCCTGTATGTCCTTGGCCAGCTTTCATTATTGCTTGTATTCCTAATGAACGCATTGAATTAACATATTTATTCATAAATACCTTTTATTAAATACATATAATTATATATTACATTAAAT
>CASEQO010000145.1 GCA_949290035.1 uncultured Mycoplasmataceae bacterium | reverse complement strand
TACTTCTCCTATTAGAAGATATCCAGATGTTATAGTTCATAGAATGTACAAAATGTTTTTTTTAAGAAAAAATGAATATACTGATAAGCAAAGACAAGAATTATTAAATAATTTAGATCTTATATGTCAACAAACGTCTAAATTAGAACAAAAAGCAGTTAGTATTGAAAGAGATGTTAATGCCATTAAATTTGCTGAATTTATGGAAACAAAAATAGGACAAGAATACATAGGTATTGTTTCTCATATTACTCAATTTGGAGTATTTATAGAATTAGAAAACTGTATTGAAGGATTATGTAGAATTAAAAATATCAATTTTGATGATTATTTCATCTATGATCAAAATCAAAATTATCTAATTGGTGAAAAAACTAATAAAATAATTGATTTTGGACATAAAGTGAAAATTAAGGTTATAGGTGCAAATCCTAAGTTGAGACAAATAGATTTTCAAATTATAGAATTACTAGGTAAATAATATGAAAATAATTATCACAAATAAAAAAGCTAATTTTAATTATTTTTTATTAGATAAATATGAAGCTGGAATCGAACTAAAAGGAACTGAAGTAAAATCTATTTTTAATAACGATTTAAATATTGAGGATGCATATGTAACAATAAGACATAACGAAATGTATGTAATAAATATGCATATAGCTCCATTTGAGAATGGAAATATATTTAATGTAGATCCTTTAAGAACTAGAAAACTATTAATGCATAAGAAAGAGATTTTAAAGATATCTCATAAAATAAAAAAAGAGTCATTAACTATAGTTATAACAAAAGTTTATTTTAAAGGTAGAAAAATAAAATTAGAGATTGCTCTTGCAAAAGGAAAAAAACTTTACGATAAAAGAGAAGCTATTAAAAAAAGAGATAACGATAGAAAATTATCAAAATATTAATATAAAAGCACAATATAAACAATTTTCATTTGTGTTTGCTAATTTTAGTTAGCAACACATTTTTTTATACTCAAATATAAAAGAATATTTTTATTAAAATAATTGTTTTATTAAATTAAAAATATAATATATTCCATTGGCTAACCTAAAAAAATAATCAATTTATATTAATTTATTGTTAAAATTTATATATATATTAATTAAGGAATAAGTATGCCAAAAAAGATAACAGGAATTGGTGCAAGTAGTGGTATATCAGTTGCAGAAATATATTTATTTGAAAAAGAAAAAATAGATGTTAAAAATACTAAAATTTCTGATGTAAAAAAAGAAATTAAATTAGTTAAAGATGCAATTGTAAAAACTTCTAAAAACATATCAATATTAAAAGAAAAATCTATTAAAAAAATAGGAGCTGACAAAGCTGCAATTTTTGAAGCGCATAATCAAATATTAAATGATCCTGAAATGGAAAATCAAATTAATGAAAAAATTAATAATGAAAAAATTAATGGTTTAAAAGCAATTAATGATATCTTCAATAATGCTAAAGCTATATTTGAATCAATGGATGACGAGTATTTTAAAGAAAGAGCTGCAGATGTTGAAGATGTTAAATATCATTTAATGTGTACATTTTTAGGAAAACAATTACCAAATTTATTAAGTATTAATAAAGAAGTGATTATAGTAGCAAATGATTTAACTCCTTCTGAAACAGCATTATTAGATAAAAAGTATATAAAAGGATTTGCTACAAATATAGGTGGTAGAACATCTCATGCTGCTATTATGGCTAGAACACTTGAAATTCCAGCTGTTCTAGGATTGAAAAATATTACTTCATTAGTTAAGAATGCTAAAAAAATTGCTATTGATGGTTCAAAAGGTATAGTAGAAATTTCTCCAAATGAATCATCATGAAATAAATTAATTCAACATCAAATTGAAATGAATAAGAAATTTGATGAATGTAAATCTAAAAAAGCACAAACTATAGATGGACATTCAATTCATATAGTTGCAAATATTGGAAAATCAAAAGATATAGATAATATTAAAAAATATGGAGCTGAAGGAGTTGGTTTATTTAGAAGTGAATTCTTATATATGGATAATTCTAATTGACCAACTGAAGAAGAACAGTATGAACACTACAAATATGTTTTATCAAAAAACCCAAATAATTTAGTTGTAGTTAGAACACTTGATATAGGTGGAGATAAAAATTTAGATTATTTTAATTTTCCAAAAGAAGAAAATCCTTTTTTAGGATATAGAGCTATTAGATTATGTTTAGATAAAAAAGATATTTTTAAAACACAATTAAGAGCTTTAGCTAGAGCATCTATTCATGGAAAACTTGCAATAATGTTTCCAATGATAGCAACAGTGGATGAATTTATTGAAGCTAAAAAAATAACTTTAAAATGTTTTGAAGAAGTTAAAAAAGCAGGTCATAAAGTAAGTGATAATATTCAAATTGGAATGATGATTGAAATTCCAGGTGCTGCAGTACTAGCTGATCAATTTGCTAAACATGTTGATTTCTTTTCAATAGGTACAAATGACTTAATACAATATTCTTTAGCAGTTGATAGAATGAGTGAAAATGTTTCTTATTTATATCAACCATTAAATCCATCTATTTTAAGACTTATTGAATTAACAATTTTAGGTGCTAAAAAATATGGTAAATGAGTTGGCATGTGTGGGGAAGTTGCAGGTGATTGACAAAACGTTCCTTTATTATTAGGGTTAGGATATAAAGGATTAGATGAATTATCAATGAGTGCATCTTCGATTCCAAAAGTAAAATATGTTATAAATAAAATTAAAAAAGAAGATTGTATTGAATTAGCTAATAATGCTGTTTTATGTGAAAATCAAAATCAAGTTGCAAAGTTATTAGAAAAATTCTTTGCTAAAAATAAAATAAATATTGAATAATATTTATATATGGAAAATAATTTTACAAAAGACTTTATTTTAGAAAAATTAATTGAATTAAAAAGAAAAACTAATTCAATTATTTTTCAATTATTGAAAATATATAATTGTCCAAAATTATTTAAAGTAGCAATTATAGCTTATTTTTCAAAATCTAATTTATTTATAAATAAGAATAATAATATCAATAATATTGACATTATTATGCTACTAAATGAAATATTTGAAAACTCAAAACCGTTTTATTTACAATTTAATGATTTAACTCTTGATAATGATTTTTTAGGTCCCTTGGATAAACAAAAATTAGCAAATAAAGAATTTGTTAGAAAATCAGTTG
>CASEQO010000144.1 GCA_949290035.1 uncultured Mycoplasmataceae bacterium | reverse complement strand
TGAAAAGCTCCAAGTCAAGTATAATAAAAACGAAGACATTTGAAAATGGAGTTGTCCCATTTTCGTGTCCCCGTCTATAGATTTATATTTTTATAAAAAACATTTGACATAGATTTATCTATATCAAATGTTTTTTTTAAAATTTCTTCATTAAATTTTCTAGATCTTTTTTATATTTTTCTAACTTTTCTTTTTCTTTTTTTATTAATTGTTCAGGTGCTTTTTGAACAAATCCTTTATTTGATAATAAAGATTCAGATCTCTTAATTTCAGATAATAAAAATTCTTTTTCTTTTACAAGCTTTTCTTTATTTTCTGATTCATTAACTTCATAAATGATTTCAATAACCAAATTATCTATATTCTTTTTAAAATATTTAGATTTTTTTAAATCTATTTGTTCTTTAACATATGTTAATTTTACATTTTCATATTTTAGTATTTCTTCTAAAATAGATAATTGGTTGTTAGATAATTTTTTATCTATTGAATAGACATTTACATTCAATTCATTAGATTTACTAAGTTTATTTTCTCATTTAAAAATTCTTATTTCATCTAATATATTAATAGCTTGAACAATATTTTTTGAAGGCTTAATATTATCTAACTTTATTTCATCTAATAAAATAGATTTTTTATTACCATATATTTCTTTATAAATTTTTTCAGTTATAAATGGAGATAATGGGTGTAATAAATGTAAAACAATTTTTAATACTTTATATAATGTATAACTTAGTGCATGATCATTTCTATTTTTATTTAATTCAATATAAGCTGATGATAAATCTTCTCTTACAAATTTCATTAAAGCTTTTGTAGCAACAGCAAAATTATATTTTTCAAAATTATTATTAAATTCTTTATATAAAGTATTAGTTTTATTTAATATCCATTTATCAAAATCATGTAATTGAATATTTTTAGATAAATTACTTATATTTTTCTTTTGACTAATATATAAAGCTGTATTTCATAATTTATTTAAAAAGAATTTACATTCATTTAATTTTTGTTCATTATAAATTAAATCCTCTCCAACTGTTGTTGATGATAATAAAAATAATCTTAATGCATCACATCCATTATTATCTATTACATCCATTGGATCTACACCATTCCCTAATGTTTTAGACATCTTTCTATTTTGGCTATCTCTTATTAACCCATGTATCAAAACATCTTTAAATGGTATTTTATTTGTTGAGTATAAAGTTAGCATCATCATTCTAGCAACTCAAAAGAATAATATATCATAAGCAGTTACTAGAACATTGCTAGTTACATTCTTTACATCTTTATTTTCAAATGTAAAGTTTGTAGTTGTAAATGGAAGTGATCCAGATGAAAATCATGTATCAAATACATCTTCATCTTGAATTCAATCTTTACCTGGAGATTTTTTACCTACATATATTTCATTTGAACCTTTTTTATATCAAGCTGGTATTTGATGTCCTCATTTTAATTGTCTAGATATACATCAATCTTCAATGTTTTTAATTCATTTTAATAATTCATTATTAAATCTTAGTGGAAAAAATTTAGTACCTTTTTCTTTTTTTTGTAAATCTATTACTTTTTTAGCCAAAGGTTTCATTTTAATAAATCATTGTTTAGATAAAAATGGTTCAACTATTTCATCAGTTCTTTCAGAATATCCAACTGAATTTTTAATATCTTCTATTTTTTCTATAAAATTATTATTATTTAATTTTTCTATTAATTTTTTTCTACATTCTAATCTATCTAAACCTTCAAATTCTTTTCCTAAAGAATTCATTGTTCCATCTTCATTCATACAAGAATAGAATTTTTGTTTATATTTTAATCCCAACTTATAGTCATTAAAATCATGAGCAGGAGTACATTTCATAACTCCTGTTCCAAATTCATATTCTACATAACTATCAGCTATAATGGGTATTTGTTCTTCATTTGCAGGATTAATTACTTTTTTGCCAATAATATCTTTATATCTTTTATCTTTTGGATTTACTACCAAACAAGTATCTGCAAACATTGTTTCTGGTCTTGTAGTAGCTACAATTAATTTTTTGCTACTATCAATCACATCATATTTAATATAATACATTTTAGAATTAGTTTCTTTATGAATTACTTCAACATTAGAAATAGCAGTTTTTAATTTAACATCTCAATTTACCAATGTATATTTTTTATAAACTAATCCATCATTATAAAGTTTTATAAATAAATCAATAATGTTATCATGAACTTTTTTTTCTAAAGTGAAATATTCATGAGAATAATCTAAACCTAATCCTAGTTTTTTTCATTGTGATCTAATTGAATTTGCATTATCTTGAGCTCATTCATAAATAAAATCAAAATATTCTTTTCTTGAAGAATATTTTTTTTCTATTTTATTTTTTCTCATTTCACTTTCATATTTAGTTTGAGTAGCTATACCTGCGTGATCCATTCCTGCAATTCATCATGCATTATAACCTTGCATTTTTTTAAATCTTAAAATTGCATCTTGAATTGTAGTATTTCATGCATGTCCTATATGTAATTTTCCTGTTACATTTGGAGGAGGAATTATCATAAAGAAATCTTTTCTAGAAGATTCACTTTTTTTCTTTTGAAAAATTTTATTATCTTCTCATAATTTAAATATTTCATCCTCAAATGATTTTGGATCAAATTTTTTATCTAACATAATTAATCCTTTTTACTTATTACATCTTTAATTAAATTGTTTAATTTAGATACATTTTGCTTTGTTTTACAACTAATTGGTATTAATTTATCTTCAGATATTTCTAAATAATTAGAAATTTTCTTTTTGTTATTATCAAAGAAACTTTTATTTTGTTTATCTAATTTATTTAGAATGATAAAATGATTATCTCCAAATATGTTTTCTAACATATTAGATACATCTATATCATCTTGAGTAATTACATTAATATCACATATTTGAAATATAGCAAATAAATTAGATCTATTACTTAAATATTCTTCTAACATTATTGATAAATTTTTTCTTTGTTCTTTACTAACTTTTGCAAATCCATATCCAGG
>CASEQO010000143.1 GCA_949290035.1 uncultured Mycoplasmataceae bacterium | reverse complement strand
TTCATCATTTGGTTTAAAATTTAACAATACTTTTTTTACGTGATTATATAAGAAATATAATTATTTTATAAAAAAAATGGACAACTCAAGAGTTATCCATTTTTACTATTCTAATTCAATCACTAAAGATTGATATGGTTTAAGTGTTTTCTTATCAAAATCTTTATAATTATTTATTAATATATCTTTTAATTTGAATTTAGATAAATTAACTTTTGATGGTTTATTAACTAAACTTAATAATACTAATAATGATTTATTATTTAAACTTCTTTTAAACATTAAAGTATTTTCATCACTATCGATAAATTCAATATTTCCATCATATAATAATTCATTTGATTTTCTTAATGATATTAATTTTCTATAAAAATTAAATACAGAATTTTCATCATATATTTGTTTTTTAACATTAATTTGTTTGTAATTACTTGAAACATCAATTCATGGTTTTGATTTACTAAATCCTGCATATCTAGAATCATCTCATTGAACTGGTGTTCTGGAATTATCTCTAGATTTAACAGATAATATTTCAAGAATATCTTTTTCTTTTTTATTTTTTTGCTTTAATTCATTATATGCATTAATTGATTCTACATCTCTATATTCACCAATAGTTTTAAAATATGGATTTGTCATTCCTATTTCTTCACCTTGATAAATAAAAGGTGTCCCTTGTAATGTAAATACTAATGTTGCAAATAATGTAGATGATTCAAATCAATATTTAGAAACATCTCCATATCTTGAATTAACTCTAGGTTGATCATGATTATTTAAGAAAATAGCATTTCATCCTTTATTTTGTAACCCTAATTGTCAATCCTTAATTAGTTGTTTAAATTCTTTTTTATCTCATGGTTTATTTTCTCATTTATTACCATTTTTATAATCTACTTTTAAATGGTGAAAATTAAATACCATATCTAATTCTTTTTCGTTTGGATTAGTATATTTAATACAATTATCAATTGTAGTTGAACTCATTTCTCCTACAGTAATTGAAGTATCATATTTTCCAAACGATTTTTTATTTATTAATTTTAAATATTCATGAACATCTGGATGATCTGTGTATAAATGTTTTCCAAAATCTTTTGAATCTTTAAATTCATTAGGTTTTCCAATTAGATTAACTACATCAAATCTAAAACCACAAATACCTTTTTTAAGTCAAAAATTTAATACTTTTATTAATTCTTTTCTAACTTTTTTATTCTTTCATTTTAGATCAACTTGTGTTTTATCAAATAAGTGTAAATAGTAGCCATTAAATTCTTCTTGATATTGTCAAGCAGAACCTCCAAATTTAGAAACTCAATTTGAAGGAGGACTATTTTTATCATCACTTTTAACTATATAAAAATAATCTTGATATTTTTTATTCCCTTTTAATGCTTCTTGAAATCATTGGCTCTCACTAGAAACATGATTAAATACCATATCAAGCATTATTCCAATATTTCTTTTTTTAGCTTCACTAATTAATAAATCAACATCTTCCATAGATCCAAATATTGGATCGATTTCACAATAATTAGCTACATCATAACCATTATCGTTTTTTGGTGATTTAAAAACTGGAGTTATTCAAATGTAATCAACACCTAATAATTGTAAATAATCTAATTTTTCTACAATACCTTTAATATCTCCATATCCATCATTATTTGAATCATAAAATGATGATGGGTATAATTCATATACAACTTTATTACCTAATTTTTTCATAATTATTTTTCCAAGTTAAATGCAATATCTTTTTTAGTTATATTTTTATTTTTAAATTTAGTTGATATATTTCTTGTAGAATCAGGAGTTACTAAAAACATAACTCTATGATCTAATTTAGCATCAATTATCTTATCTCTATTGTATTCACATATTAATTGACCAACTTTAACTTTATCTCCTTGTTTTACTAAAGATTTAAATATAGTTGGATCTTCTAATTTAACAGTATCTACACCTATATGAATTAATGTTGAAATTCCATCATCTGAAACTATACCATAAGCATGTCTAGTGTCTGCTACAACTCCAACAGTCCCACTAATTGGTGAATATACTTTTCCATCTAATATGTCAATAGCTAAACCATCTCCAAGTATTTTATTTTTAAATACTTGATCTTCTACATCATCTAGTGAATATACTTTACCATTACCAATTGATTTAACATTATTTGTTTTTGTTACTTTTTTAGATTCATTATTTTCTATACTTTTTTGAATATTATTTGTTTCAACATTTTCATTAGTGTTGTTTGCATTTAAGTTTAAATTATTTTCTTTTTTGAATAATTCTTTAACTTTTGCTAATATGTCTATATTTGTTTTAGATAATAAATATGTTAATACCATTGTTATAGCTGTACCAGCTAAACAAGCTATTATAAATCAAGTATATCCTGTTCCTATTCATGTATTAACACCAGCTACTTTTGATTCTGGTTGAATAGATAATACACCTAATCATGCTCCATTACCTATACCATTAGAAGTAACTCCAGCTGCAGTTATTAGTGTAGAAGCTACACAAGAACCAATACATGCTGATATAAAACAGAATGAATTTTTTAAATTAACACCATACATTGCTGGTTCAGTTACTGCAAGTCATGCTGATGTAGTTGCAGGGAATGCAACTTGTTTAGCTTTTTCATCTTTAATATTAATAATTCCATACATTAATGCAGCAGCACCTTGACATATATTAGATGCAGCTAATATAGGGAATATAAATGATCCACCAATTGTATCTGTATTTTGAGTCATAACAGCATTTAATGTATGATGTAACCCTGTTAAAACTAATGGAGCATAAAATAAACCAAATATTGGTGCTACAAAATACTTAGCTATATAATTAGTAAATGCTAAAGAAAGAATAATTGATATAGTAGTACCAATTACATATCCAACTGGACCAATTACTAAAAATGCTAATATAAAACAAGATAAAACTGTTACTAGAGGAACTACTACTTGTCTAATAACTGGAGTTACATATTTATTTAAAAATCTTTCAATATAAACACCTAAAAAAGCAACCATAATTGCTGGAACAACTTGTGAAGTATATCCTACTTTAATAGGATAAGAACCTCATCCTTCAAAAGTAAATTCTTTAGTTGGTTTAGTAAAGAAATCAGATATCATTCATCAACCAGGTTCTCTACCATTACTTAATGCATTTGTTAAATCATACATAGAAGGAAGACTTACTAATAATGAAAGTCCTATTAATATTCCTATAGGTTGAGAACCATTCATCTTTTTGAATATAGACCAAACTATAAACACTGGCATAAATCAGAACACTGCACATGCAGGTATTCATAAAAATGCATTTAATCCAGCAAAGAATTTTACTTCACTAACTGCACTATGAGTTCCATCTCATGCAGTTTCTAAAATGTTTCTTAAACCTAAAATCAACCCCCCCGCTACAAGGATTGGAATTAAAGGCATGAAAATTTCGCTTATATGATTCATCATTCTTTTCATGAATGATTGTTTTTTGTTTCCAAAAGTTTTAATAGATGCTGCTGTAGCGTTTTTGCCACTCATTCCTTCTAAATTCATAAATTCATTATAAACTTCAGGAACTTCTTGACCTATTATAATATGTACTTGTCCATTAACTTTGAAAAAACCTTTTACTCCATCAATGTTTTCAATATTTTTATCATTTACAATAGAGTCATCTTTTAAAACTAATCTTAATCTAGAAACACAATGAGTAGCTGCTGTTATGTTATTAGCGCCACCCAATTCTATGATTAATTTAGAAACTAATTCATTATATTTCTTATTCATAATTTCCTTATAAAATTTTATAACGTATATTATTTTAATATATTAACCACATATATTAATAAATATTTAATTAAAAAGAAATATTTTACTTTGTAAATAAAATATTTCATTGTTATTTTTTAAAAACCTATTGTTAATCTAATATATATATTAAATATCTAATTTAAACGCTAGTAAAGAATTTTCATATATTTTTTCTGAAACATCATTATCTAAAAAACTATTCATTTTATTAATAACATATTCAACATAATATGGATAATTTGTTTTTCCTCTAAAAGGAACTGGTGACAATCAAGGGCAATCAGTTTCAACAATGATTTTATCTAAATCAACATAATTAATTGATTCTAATATATCTAAAGCATTATTAAATGTAATGATTCCAGAATATGATATATAGCATCCTAATTTATTATATTCTTTAGCTATATTCTTATTTCCTGTAAAACAATGAATTATTATATTTGAATTAAATTTATTATTTTTTATAAATTCAATCATTTCATTATGTGCTTCTCTAACATGTAGTACTAATGGTAAATTATATTTATTTGATAATTCAAGATGTTTTTTTAATGAATAATATTGTTTTTCAGAACCTTTACTAGATCTATAAAAATCTAATCCTGTTTCTCCTACACCAACAATATATTTAATATTTTCTTTAATTAACAAATCTAATTTATTAATTAAGTTATCTATTTCTTGGTATTCTAATTCTTCTACATCATTTGGATGTATTCCCACAATAGCATAAAAAATATCATTATATTTTTTAGCTATTTCAATAGCTAAAATAGAATCTTCTAAATTTGTACCAACAACATTACAAAGCATGTTTTTATTTTTACATTCTTTATAGATATTTTCAACATTGTCTTTTAATTCACCCATATTTATATGTGAATGTGTATCATATAATTTCATTATTATTTTCCTAAACAAAAATTTTTAAAGATATTGTCTAATAAATCAAAATCTTTTTCTAATCCTAATATTTTTAATATTTTATGATGGATTGTTTCTATATAAGATATTATTAAATCTAAAGTAGTATATTTTTCTTTTAATATATCTAATGTAGTATTAATATCATTTAATATATCATTAAAAATTAATAACTCATCATTTGTTGATATAAACAATGATTGTTCTTGATTTCTATATTTAAATCTTTTTTTAATTTCTTTTAATAAATCATTTATATCATCATTTTTTGCTGATATATTTATAGCTTTTAAATCTATATTTTTATCATCTAAATCTGATTTGTTTTTTACTAAAATAATTTTATCTTTATCATAGTTTTGAATTTGTTTTAATTCATTTTTAGAGATTTTCTTTGAAGAATCAATTAAATAAATAATTAAATCTGATTTATCTACTAAATCATTTATTTTTTTAATACCTTGTTGTTCTATATAATCATTGCTATTATTAAAACCAGCAGTATCTATAATATTAAATACTAAATCATCTATATAAATTGTTTCTTTTATATAATCTCTTGTTGTTCCTTTGATATCTGAAACAATAGATCTATCTTCTTTTAGTAAAGAATTAAATAATGATGATTTTCCACTATTTGTTTTACCAATTATTAAAAGATTTATACCATTGTATAAATATTTATATTTGTTAAAATGATTGATAGCTTTAATAAATTCTTCTTTTATATTATCTAAGACTTTTTTAATATCTTTTTTTGAAAACTGTTCAATATCTTCGTATTCAGGATAATCAATGGAAACTTCTGTGTTTCCTATAATATTAAATAATTCATTTTTAATATTTATTAATTTATTAGAATACTTTCCTAATACCCCATTTAATGAAATATTATTTGATATTTGATTATTAGAATTAATTAAAGAATTAATTGAATTAGCTTGGATTATGTCTATTTTATTATTTAAAAAAGCTTGTTTAGAAAATTCTCCTCTTTGAGCTAGTCTAGCTCCATTTTCTAAACATAAGTCTATAATTTTATCAATTATTAATAAATTACCATGACAATTAATTTCTATTGTATCACACCCTGTAAATGATTTTGGTGATACAAAAGACATTAATAGGACATCATCTATTATTTGCTTATTTTTATCTATTATTTTATTTTTATAAATCGTTGCTTTTGTAGGTCTTTGTATAGGTTTTTCTATTATTTTATTAATAATAGAAAATGCATCATCCCCAGACAATCTTATAATAGCAACTGGTGATTTAAATCTTGGAGTTATTAATGAAACTATAGTATTCATAATTACCTATTTTTTATAATATTAGTTATTTGATTAAAAACTAAAGTTTTATTTAAGTTATATTTTAAATTACTTATTAGTTCTAAAAATAAATAATGCTTTTTATTATCATAATTACTTATAATACTTTTAATTATTAATGAAATTTCATAATATGAAAGTTTTTTAAACTTTTCTAGAAATTCTAAATAGTTATTATCAAAATCAAAATCTTTTATTAATAAAGAATAGATTTCTAAAATTAAATCTTTGTTTTTATTTTCTTTAAACTTTTCTAACTCATCTATTGAATTAAATGATTCTATATAAAAAGTTTCATTACCATCAAAATTTTCTTTTATGAATTTTTTTGCATAGTCATAATTAGATTCTAATCTAATTTCTTCACATCTACTTTTAATTGTATCTATTACATTATTTATATTAGAAGTGATTAAAATACCTACTGTTTTTTTTTGTGGTTCTTCAATAAATTTTAAAATTTGATTAGAATTAATTTTAGATAATTTTTCTATATTTCTAATTATATAGAATTTATATCCAATTGATTCTAATGATTGATTCAAAAAAGCATTTTTCATTTCTAAAATTTTATCTTTAATATTTGTTTCATTTGAATTAATATCAAATATATCATAATATGTATTAGATATTATTTTTTTACAATTATTACATTCTAAGCATTCATTGTTGTTTTCACAAACAAATGACATCATTATTTTCTTTATGTAATCGTTTGTATTTGAAAATTTAGATTCATTTAATAAAAATACATGATTATTTTTATTGATTTTCATAATGTTCCGTTAATATTTTTTCTAGTATTTCTTTAACATTATTTGTTACATCTTCTATTGATTTTGAAGCATCAACAATAATATAACTTTTTTTATTTTTTTTAATTATTTTTCTATATCCTTCTAAAACTAAAGAATACATTTTTTTAAATTCTTCATCAAATAAATTATTTTCTCTTTTGTTATCTGAAATTCTTTTAATTGATGTATCAAAATCTATATCAAAATAAATAGTGTAATCAGGTCTAAAGCCATCTAAACCAAAGTCATTAATTTTTTCTACTTCTTTATAACCAATTTTTCTGCCATAACCTTGATATGATAATGAAGAATCTAAAAATCTATCACACAATATTGAAATTCCATTTTCAATATTTGGTTTTATAAATGTTTTTACATGTTCATTTCTACAAGCTGCTAGTAACAAAACTTCTGTTTTAGAATCCAATTTATTATTAACAATAACATTTCTTATTGATTCACAAACATCTGATTTTCCACCAGGTTCTCTTGTTTTTAATAAATTAAATTTACTTGATAATAAATTATATACATTATTAATTATTGTTGATTTACCAGATCCATCTATTCCTTCAAAAGCTATCAATAAACCTTTAGATTTTTTCATAAGGTATATACTTTCTTAACACTTTAGGAACTAATATAGATCCATCTTTTTGTTGATAGTTTTCAACAACTGCAGCTCACAATCTATCTAATGCCAATCCTGATCCATTTAATGTATGAACAAATTTATTTTCATTATTATCTTTATATCTTATTTTAGATCTTCTAGCTTGAAAATCGCCACAATTAGAACACGATGATATTTCTTTAAATGAATTATAAGATGGTAACCATACTTCTATGTCATATGTTTTTCTAGAACTAAACCCCATATCTCCTGTACATAATAATATAGTTCTATATGGTAATTCTAAATCAACTAAAATTGACTCAGCTTGTTTTACCATTTTTTCTAACATTTCATTTGACTGTTCTGGTAAACAAATATTTACCAATTCTGATTTTAAAAATTGATGTTGTCTTATTACACCTTTTACATCTCTACCTGTTGCTCCAGCTTCAGATCTAAAATTATAAGATGATGCTGTAACTTTATAAGGTAGTTCATCTTTATTTAAAATTTGATTAGAGAAATAATTAGTTAATTGAACTTCCAATGTTGGGGATAAGTAATAATCTTTATGATTAACTCTAAATAAATCTTCTTCAAATTTTGGTAATTGTCCTGTTCCTATCAAAGAAGAACTATTTATAATTAATGGCATTATAAAATATTCATAACCACCAG
>CASEQO010000142.1 GCA_949290035.1 uncultured Mycoplasmataceae bacterium | reverse complement strand
TGATTATTTTTAATAAATATGTCGATGATTCCCTGAGAAAATACATCTTTACTTAAAAATATTATATGACCAATAGATAATTTTTTAACTATACTTGATATAAATGCTATATAAGCTTCTTGAAACACATTCAATACATTATGTTTTCCGATATTGTTTAAATCTATTATTAAAGTATTGTTTAATAACTTTACTTTATTAATTAAAATATACATAAAATCATAAAATGTGTAATATAACATATCTTCATATATTAATAAATTAAGACTATAATTATCAATTGGTGTAGTAAATATACGCGATATTTTCATTAAATATCTTTGATCATCATCGGGATAACAGTTTAATATCATTAAGACTAGATTATAATCATAATTAAATTCAGCTGATGATTGTTTTAAAACTAATTGATGTTTGATGTTCGATACTATGTTGATTATCATATCGACTACATCATCTAAAGTAAAGAATAATTGATTTTCTTTACTTACAAAATATAGTACTACCAATGAAATATTAAAGTTTGGTATTTTATTAATTAAGTATATTATTTTATGTTTATCAATATATGCATTATCATTATAAATGTTTAACATAATTTTTTTATATACAATATATCCCGAAATAAAGATATTTACTATTTTGTAATTCCAAACGTTATTTCTAAATTCTTTATTTGAAATATATAATAAATTTGATTTGCTTATAAATATTTTAGAAATTAGATAGTTGTTATTTATTTTTTTTATAAAGTCTTGATTAGTAGTAAAATTATTATCTTTGCATACAGATTCGTAAATATGTATTAAATTATAATTTAACCTTTCACGTTCTAGTAAGTTTTCTTCAAGAATTTGGCCAAATAATAAGTAAAAAGAAATTAAATCTATTGAAAAAATCTCATTTAATGGCACAAAGCAAAACTTTGTGACAATTTTATCTATGATACTCATTGTATCATAGTTATACGTTGTTAAATCGTCAATTATCTTCATATATTGAGGGTATGAAGATAATGATGAAATTATGTAATTATTTGATTTATATTGACTATTATATGCTAATGTAAAAAAATTAAAATTATAATATTTAGAAAGTTTATAAAATATACTTCGGTGAAAATATCTTCCTGTTATGAAAAAACATTTATTTTGACTTGTAAAGATATTCGTATTTGTTAGCAAATTTGCATTATCTATGATATATAAAACTTCTTCTTTGCTACTAAAAAAGGAAATTATTCTATCTAAAGATAAATTTTCATATTCTAAAGAAATTAGTTCAGATAGAGTTTTTTCAGAGAGTTCATTTAACGTATAGCTACTATTTTTAAGAATTTCCTCAATATCAATGTATATTGGAAATTTATCTAAAATATTAAAGGTGAAAAAATTGGATAAATTAGAAATTGATTGATCATTTAAAATATTATAATTAGAAAATTTATGTCCTTGTAATAATAATAAAATTTTTAATACATAGGATTTACCGGATTGACTTTCTCCGATTAATGCAATATTTTTATTTGTTTTAGAATTAGAATCACTTTTTTCAAATTCAAAATCAATAAACACATCACTAATTAAAATTTCATTTTCTCTAAATTTATCGAAATGATCATAAAGAAGTGAGAAGTAGTTATTTATTTCTTCGTTAATCAACGATTCTGAATAAAATATTTTTTTAATGTTTGGGAAAATAGATGTAAGAAAAGAATGGTTAAAGAATCTTTCTTCTGTATCTTTTGAAGGCGAAATTGCGCATGATAAAAACATGATCGTTAATATTTCTGCATCACTTATTAAACTTTTCCAATTATTTATCATTGTAACATCGGTATTATACATAAGAAAAGTTTGACAAAAAAAATCTTCTAAATTCTCGAAACAGCAATGCTCTGGAGCTAAAATCTCAATTAATGATTGTACATTGTTAAGCACAGTTAAAATATAACTAGTATTGCTAAAAACAAGAGAATCAAAATGGGGATATAGATGCATGATTCCCTTTTTTTTTGAATGATTACGAAATGATGCATATTTTTGCTTATAGCTATTGCTATTAACAGATTCTTTGATTTCAAATAATTTATTTCCATATATATAGTTAACAACTTCATTGATAGTAAGATATTTCTTTTGCAAGGATGTAATAGTATTTTTACTATCACTTGTTTCATCATGTGATTTGGAGATCGAATATGAATCGATATCAATCGATATTGACTCTGATTTTAGCATCAAAGTATTTGCTTGTCCTCGCTTGATTGGACATAGAAATTGAATAATATTATCAAAATTTATCATTTTAATGCCTCCTAATTGTTCGGATGATTTAGTATGACTTGCTTTTATAAATGATATATTGCATGATTTGATTGTATAAATGCTTACAATTCTAACCTTTATTAAAATACTAATTTATATTAATGATTATATATCATTTTTAGAAAATTTAGTATCCGATGTAAAAAATAAAGATAAAAGAGCATGGATAGGAGGCAAAAAGATTATGAAATTCAAAGAAAGTATTATGTTTGACAAACTTATAGGAGGAATAAAAGGATTATATATTGGATCATGTTTATCTATTCTAGATGAGTATCCTTCACATGTATATTATCAAAAAATATTAGAGACC
>CASEQO010000141.1 GCA_949290035.1 uncultured Mycoplasmataceae bacterium | reverse complement strand
AGTGATATAAATATAATAAATATATTGGATTATTATAAAATAGGATAAATATGAAAAAATCAAAATATATTGGTAAATATGATTACATTGGATATTATACAAAGCAAAGATCTATGTGATTTTTCTCAAATAATGAAATTCTTTCTGGAATAAAAACCCAAATAGAAAAAATAAAAAAAGAACAAAGTAATAACTCGTATTGTATAAATATAAGTTTAAATGATAATAATGAAGAAGATGAAACTATTATAGAAAACGAACCAGAATTTGATTGTTTTGAATTTTATAAAGAACAACTAGAGATAAATAAAAATATTGATAAAGATGATCCTAGAATATCAGAAGGTAACATTATTGATCAAAAATCAAAAGAATTTATTAAAAAAGAATATAAAAGTATAAATAAAATTTTAGATATAGATTATGAATATGGGTCAAATGAAAAATTAAATAAAATGACAATAGATTTTTTAGATGAAAATAAAAACTGTATTATTTTTCAACCAGTATTCATTCATAATAATTTAGTTACAAAATGTGATGCTTTAATTAAAAAAAATAATTTTATTTATATTATCGAAACTAAAGGTACATCAACAGCAAGATCAATTCATTACTTAGATTTACTATATCAAAAAAATGTTATAGAAAATGACTTATATTTTAAAAACAAAGAAACTAAATATGAATTTATTTATAAATTATGTATAGTTCAATATGAAAAATGCAAAAAAGATGATATTTCATTTTGTATAGTTGATACATTCACTAATACAAAATCAGCAAGAAATATCAGTGATAAAATAAAATTATGACTTCAAGCAAATGATAAAGAAAATGAAACTGATGATATAAAAAGAGAGCTAAAACATGGTGGGTGTTTTGATAAAGAGTTTAATATTAACTATACCATGATAAATGAAGTACTAAATAATAATTTTGAATCAATTAAGAAAACATCTACAGATAATAGTGATTTTTATTTAGAAATAAATAACAAATTTAATTATGTTATTGATGAACTATATAAAAGAAAAAATGAGCTTTTTAATTCAAATATAGATCTTCCTGAAAATTTTGTACCATCAAAAGAAGATAATGGAGATTTTAAAAGATCTAACTTTTGAAACGAATTAAAAGAATTGTACACACTATTAGGTTATGAAATATTTAATTATTCAGGAAGTTTTGTAAAACAAGATAAAAATATGATTGATGAAATAACTAAAAATGGTCCTTCACAAATTAATGAGAATAATATAAAATCATCTGAAAAAAATATTAACAGAATAACAAATATATTAGTTAATAAAAAAGACTTGATTAATTTGCAAAATTCAAAAAAGCTATTATCAAAAATAAACTCAAAAAAAGTTTATTTTGATTTTGAAACAATATGTCCAGCTATAAGAGTAATTGATAATTCTTTACCTTTTAGTCAAATAATCACACAATGTTCAATAATTAAATCAAGTAGTGAAAACATATCACAATGAGAAGCTATTAATTTAGTTTACGATCCAAAAAAAGTAAATATAAATTGTTTTAAAGAAGTAGTAGATAATCTATATGAACCAACTGCTAAGATAAGTTATATTGTATATAACAAATCATTTGAGAAATCAAGATTAAATGAACTAAAATCTTATATTAATAATAAAGAATATACAAAAAAAATAGATCATATTGTTAATAATTTATTTGATCTTGCAGATTTATTTGATTATAGAAAAGACACTATATCTATTTCTAAGTTAAATGGTTTTTACTCAATTAAGAAAGTTTTAGCACTAATAAAAGAAAGTGCACCAGAAATATTTAATATCACAGGATGTAAAGACTATAAAAAACTAGATATATCTAATGGTGGAGTTTGTCAAATAGAAACGCTTAAAAGATTTTTTGATAATTTAAATGATAATGATTGAAATAATCTTGTTCCAAAATTAAAAGAATATTGTGAAAATGACGTGAGAGCAATGATTGCAGTTGAACTATATGCAAAAAAATTAATTCATGAATATCAAGAATATTTAAAAAATAAAAATGAACATTAAAAAATGTTCATTTTTTTACAATAAAAACTTTTTTGTAAATTCATTAATTTTTTTAAAATTATTTTCATTAATGAATAATTTTAAATTAGCAAATATTTCATTTATAGAATTTCTTATAAAATTCAGCTTTACTATAGATGAAGAAATTTGCTTTTTAAAAAAATCTAAATCATCTGAAATTATTAAGCAATTAATATCATGTAATTTATTAAAAGATAAATTGTAATATTCATTTAACTCATTTAAATGATTATCAATATTTAATATTAAATTAGATGCATATTTTTT
>CASEQO010000140.1 GCA_949290035.1 uncultured Mycoplasmataceae bacterium | reverse complement strand
CACATAACTTAATACCAACTAGCATACTTGCTTGTTATTGCTTGTTAATGTGTATTAACACGCACTTTTGATTACATTTGCACTTTAGGGGGGGTAAAAAAATAGGGGTCCGGGGATTTAATCAACAAACACCAAAAAATTTTTTTTTGAAAATTTTCAAAATTTTGTGATATTCTAAATTTAGAAATTTGAATCGATTTTTAGCCAAAAATTTAAAACAAAAATTATGGTTAAAAAAATTAACATCTCTGAATATGTGACAAAAAATTATGCTGAGCTTTTTGTTTTCGATTCGTACTACTGTATTTACGAAACAGCAAAGAATGCAAAAAAGAGTTCAGTATTCGCAAGAAAAGTAGTAATCACACTTTTGAGTGACAAAAGAGCATGTGTTCTAGTTTTGAGAAAGTACTCAAAAGACAACAGAGAAACTACATTGAAAGCAATAATTAAAGCTTTCGATGATCTAGAAAAAAGAATTGGGTACGATTGAAAAAAATATTGACAAATCAATCAAGGAAAAGAAATCTATTTCATAAATCTAGAAACTAAGCAAAGAGTTTACTTTGGTAGTTTTGACCGATACGATAGTATTGCTGGTCTAGAACCTCCAAGCATTGATCATTACTTTTCTTTAATCTGACTTGAAGAACCTATTCAACAAACCAAAAAAGAAGGTGACAACATTTCTGACGACGAACTAATCATGAGATTTGAGTCTATTAAATCTACATGTTTTCGTGGTAGATTACCAAAGGGTGGAAGACGTCAAATTCTAATTAGCTACAATGACTGAGATCCACTTTCAAAATTTAAAGAAACTTACATATCTCCTTACGTTTCAAAAGATGAACAAAGACTTTTAAAACGTGGAAAGCAATTTCTTTACAATCCAGACGCATTTGGTGGTCTAGGACTGCTTTATGTGTGTTCTGGTGCTGGGGTAAATGAGTTCACAGACAAAGAAACCGAAATAGAATACGAAAACCTAAAAAGAATTGATTACAGTAAATTTAAGTGTATTGTTGGCGGATGTGGAATGTATTATGAAGATTCTGCATACGGCGAAAACTTGAAACTAGTTCAAAAAATTAATTCAGAAAATCAGGAAAGAGGATATTTAATTTTTGGAATTGACTATAGTTCAAAAAGAGATAAAACAGTAATCAAAGCAGTTATTATTTCTGAAGATTATTTTAAAATTCAAATCATTGACCAATGAGAATATGAAGATAAAAGAGCAAAAGAAAATGAAAAACTTAATGATCCTCAACAAGTGAATAAGATTTGAAATTTCATTGAAAATGTGATTGTCAAAAACAAAAATTGACTTTTACCAAAGTCCGTGAAAATTTACATTGACTCAAAAGACACAGTCATTAGAAGCTATTTGACCGAATATTGAAAAAAGTCATATTATCAACCAATGATTGAATGTCCAAAAGCAGCATCTAAATTTGGAATTGCTGGAAACAAAATTCGTGTAGCTGCGGTTCGTGCTTTAATGGGTATGAAAAGAATTTATGTAGCTCCACACATTTACAACAATTGTATATCTGAATGAAATTCAAGAGTTCTTTTAAAGAACGGAAATCCAAAAGATGGAAACGACGATGGTTCACAAGCTTTTGAATATGCTATTAGTTCACTATTCAGTTTAATTTTTACACCAACGCAACAAAAATATTTGTTGCAAATGAAAAATGAAATATTTAGGGAATATGATAATTAAGGAAAAATATGAGAGATTTTATCAACAAAAAAATAATTGATTTAGGTGAATTAATTTCTTTTGCTGAATCAAAGAATATTCTTAATTTTGTAGATGTAAAAAAAATTTATGAATATATAGAAGAAGAAAATAAAAAAATAGCGAAATAAATTCACTATTTTATAAATTAAATTTTTTCTTTCAAAGAAATTAGATTTTCTATTGCTACATAAACTTTATTTATTAAATCTACATTTCTATTGATAGTTTCATAGTTGGACATTTCAGTATTTAAATATTTCAATTTAGATACTAAAATTTCAATCTCTTCATCTATGTATTCATTAAATTTTTTTCTATCCATAATTACCTCCTTTCATATAAAATTTTAGGACAAAAAATGAACAGAGAACTAATTTTAAAACACATTAAATCAATGAATCTAGTTGAACAATTAGATATTTCAATTGAGATACTTGAAAATGTAATCAGTCACGCTAATCCAAGCGAGAAATTAATCTTAAACGAGTTAAATGAAGTTAAAAATATTCTAAAAGGTGAACTAAATGACGCTGGAAGCAATAACTAGACAAGATTTTAGAAATAAACAACAACAAAAAGAAAATATTGATACTTATTTAGACGGAACTCCATTTAACTTAGATAAAGATTTATTTTTTAGCTCAATTTATGATTACTTATCAAACATTGCTGCTGTTGACTTAATTTCAACTAAAAATATTGACGCATTAGTAAAAACTGATTTAGTTTTCGACAAAGACAAAACTAAAGAATTAAATAAATTCCTTAAAAAGCAATTTCTAGAAAAGAAAATTTATACACTAGCTAAAAAGTGTGCAATATCTGGATGCTCGTGTTTATTTATGCATCCTAGTTTTGGTTTAGAAAAAGAAAAATATTGTTTCACGGAAAACGTGAATATTATTAGACTTACAAAAATCAATAACGTGATTAAATCAGCACAATTACTTGTTAAATTCATTAACGGAATATCTACAACTCCAATTTTTGCTTTAGTGAATGTAAATGAAAACAAATATTGAACTAGCTTTTACAAAGAAAGTGAAATAAAAGATAATCAAGTAAAAGAAGATGCAAAAGCAATTCAACTAAAAGAACTAGAAATGTGATGTGAAAACATTGACTTAGCTAGTATAATTTGAGAAGGTTTAAATTCAGAACATAACTTAGGTTTTGTTCCACTATTCATTATGAATTTTAATGAAGAATATAGCCCTTTAATCAGAAATATAGAAAATGACATGAATGAGTTATTTTCAATAGCTCAAAAATGCTATGACGAAGCTCACTATATGGGGTCAAAAGTAAAAGACATAAATGCATCTATGTCTGATGCTGACTATACTTCTGAACAAATAAGAAAAAACCAAAGATTAATGGCTAGTTCATGTGTGCTTTATGGACGGGATATTATTGAAGAGACAGGTGAAGTTCAAATTGATGTAATTACCAAACAACCTATCTGACAAATTCTTAATGATGCTTTTAAGCAAAAAATAAATTTCATATTAAGAAAAATTGGAATTAGTTCAGATACTGATTCAAAAGGAACAGTGCAGCAAAGTATTGGAGAAATCATTCGTCAAAATGAATATTCTTACAATAATCAAAATTATCGTAATTTAATTTTGCAAAACTTTTTACAAGACATGCTTGAAAAAGTTTATAAAGCAAATTGAAATGACAAAGATGAAATATTAGTTATATCATCTCAAAGTCTAGGAATGTCTGAAATGGAAAAACTAAATTATGTAATTCAAGCAAAAACAAATAACTTGATGGATGAGGCAAGAGCTATGTCTATTCTTTCAGGTAAAAACTACATTGAAAGTTTAGAACTATTAGAGCTATTTCAACTAAATATTCAAAACGAAGAAAATGAAAATGTTGATCAAGAGTTTGAATCAAATGAAATACCAAAAGAAGAAATAGAAAATCAAGAAGAAGGAGAAGAATAATGAATGAAAAACAATTAGATATTTTTGGAAATGAGCACAATGTTCAACCAATGGATAAAAATCAAATAAATGATTTAATTAGGCAAATCAATGAAAATTAAAAAATGAATAAAAAGATTTATCTATGCATTTCTTTTTGCATCTGGAGCTTCTGTTCTAGGAGTAGGAATAAGTCTTGCATCAAATGCTAATATTGGAAAATGAACTCAAGTAGTTTTAAACACACCTGGACATGATTTAACAGCAGGACAAATTGCTGGAATAGCATTTTTGATAGGTTTATTTCTTGGGATATGTTTTGTTATCTGATATCCAATCACAAGAGTTTTAGCTTGAATGAAAACAAGAACTTTGAAAAATAAAAATCTTGAAATGGATTTAAAGCTAAAAGAAAAGGAATTAAATGGCTCTAAAGAATAAATTAGCACCAACCTATTTTCAATATGACATTCTAGATACAGAAATGCCTGAATGTTTTTTTGATAAAAGTGCAAAAACACAAATGTTTTTCTATGAACTAAATGATCCAGATGGAAAAGTAGATGTAGATAATTTGTTCATTGATGAAGAATCTACAACTATTCAACAATTTTCTATGAGGTTTTATGGAAAAATTGACGTGTGAATGTCAAACAATTATTCTAAAATGGTTCAACCATTTCATTCAGATAGTTTATCAAAAACACTTGCATTTCAAACAGAACTAAGATTCTTTGTTCTAGAAAAACCTATCTTTGAAAAAGTAAAATCTAATTTTTGTATTATGACACTAGAACCTTTAAATAGAACTAGTTCGAAAGGTATTCCAATCTACATAATCAAAGAAATGAATGAATTTAAAGACCGTCAAAAAATAAGATATGCCGAGTTTAAAGCATTACAGCTAAATTCAAATCTTATTAAATCGTCTCAAAATTGAGAGTTCTTAGTTCAAGATACTTTGAAAAGAAAAGTTAAGCAAGTTAAAATCACAGTTCCATTTTACTCATTTATTGGTCAGATCAGTTTTAAGTGTAAAAGAACTAAAAAAACAAACGATAAAGAAGAAGATTGAGATTACTCTATTTCAAGAATTACTCATCCTTTCAGAACTTTGGAACCAGTTTGTGTTAATTTCGTCCAAAATGATGATAAAGTCCTTTTACAACTTCCAAGTTGAGATAGACTAGGAAAAGCATTTGAGTGGTTAGCAGAACCAAATTGATTAGTTTGAGAATCTCATTACGGCCCAGTTCAAGATGATTCATCAGGGAAAAATAGAATAGAAGGTAGTTCAGGTAGTGCAGGATATAGCTATTGAATTGGTACTTGTGATGGTCTTGCAGATTATTATTGCTCTGGAAAATCAGAAGACCAAGCAGATAAAATACATAATTCATTAAAAGCCTATATGTGAAGCACTACAAATATTAATTCACACATTTCAATTTGAAACGCTTATTACATGGGAAAAACATTTCCTTTCTTCAACTATCCGATGATTTGTAATTTCTTAAGAAATAACAACACAGTTTATGAGTATTACTGACAAGGAGGTTTTGGTGGACACTTAACAGGATCTAAATTTTCATCATTTCAATTAACTACTTTGAATGATTCAAATTTTCAATTAGGAAGCAATACAGTTGATATAGATGGAATTTCTGAACCAGTATGGTGTTTAGCTGGAAGTATTGATTATAAACACGTTTTTAAACTTTGAGAGCAAGTTAAAAATGACCGTTATGGTTACACTAAACTTTACAAAGATGAAATGAAACTACCTTGAGGACTTATGAACAAAGACACTATTAAAAAAAGAATTGCAAAATGTAAAGATAATAAAACTTTTGAAAACATTGAAATAACTTTTGATTTAGACGTAAAAGACGGTGTTTATCTAAATCAAGTAGATATCTGTATGTTGTATGGAGAAACCATTAAAATCACCATTTATGACGAAATAGGACTTATTTCAACATATAACTACTACTCTAGTTTTTATCGACTAGGAGAATCTAATCTAAAAACAACAATTAGATTTAACTAATACTTGAGTTTGAAAATTAAATGAAACTGCTTAATGCAGCAAGTTATGAAATCTATTTACTACTAATTTATATTTATAATTTATCTTATTTTTAAACAAGGAAAAACAATGCCAGATCCAAATAAAATCGAAAATGAAGAAAACAAAGAAGTTAATGAAGAACAAATACAAGAAACTAATCCTCTTGATTCTAAAAAGTTAAAAGATTTTACAGAAGAAGAATTAGCTAGTTGTTCAGAAGATTATTTAAAAACTCGTTCAAAAGAGTTGTTTGAATGATCTAAGGAATTAAAAACAGAAATGGAAACATTAAAAAATGATTCTAAAAAACAACTAAATGAAGCTAATGCAAAAATAAAAGAACTAACAGATTACAAAGAATCTATAAAAAAACAAGAAGAGAAAAAAGAAGAAAAAAATTATTCATTTGACGACTTTGTACATTAAAATTATTTTATGAAAACGAAAAACAAAAAATTAATTAGTATATTCGCAATTTTAGGTGTTTTAGGTGAAATTTCTACCTCTATTTTCTTAACTTCATGCTCAAACACCTCAAATTCAAGCAATACAAGCTCAAATTCGGACGTTTCTACTCCAGAGGTAGATTTACCTATCACTAGACCAGAAATCCCTGAATTCGACAATTATGAGCAAGAATTCGAATTCTTTTGAAGTTCTACAATAGAACCTATTTACACTTTTTTGAGTAGTGACTCAAAAAACTCTGAAATTGGTTTAATTATTCAAAATATTCCAAATAATCGTGGAATAGCAATTGAAAATATAATGAATGCAAACAATTTAAAGGAGCGTTTAAAGAATAGATTTAACGATCAACTTTATTTTGGTGAAAATTATTTACACTTTGACTATTATAATAACAACAATTACTATCAATATGATGGAATTCTAGCTAAACAATCTCCATTCTACAAAAAAGTCTATCATGACTCTTTAAATGAAGGATATTTTTACAATATTGTTTGAACAAGAAACGTATATACTAATTAATTCAACTTATATTTTTAAAAGGAGTATTAATTATGGCTATAGGTTTTACAGGACCTAGAGCTCAGTCTTATTCATTGCTTTACAATGATAAGGGAACTGAGAAATCTATTTATTTACAAACAAGAATGGTTCAATTACAACCATTATTAAAAAACACAAATATTTTAAGTTTAATAAGAAATAGTTCTGGAGTTGGAACAAATGATCCAAGTTCAAATACTAGATTCTATTTCAATATCAAAGACGAAGGTGATTTATCTGTAGTTAGAGATGAAAATGGAATGGTAGTTGATCCAAGAACTATTAAAGCTAATAAAATGCAAGTAATTGCAAAACAAGTAGCTCCAATTGATAGAGTTATTAAATTTGGTGGATTTAAAAAAGATTTAGATATCAATGGCCTAGAAAATTTAGTATCTATTAAAATGAGCGACTACATTTATCAAAAAAGAATGAAAGACCAAAACACAGTCTTTCAAAAAGCTTTATTAGAAGCTGCTGATTTTCAAAAAGTTAATTTAGATGGTTTAACAACATTTGATGAAGGTGCTCACTATATTACAAACAAAAAATTTGGTAGTACTGATGCAAATGCTGCTTATGACCACTTATGTGAAGCTATTGACAACTTCACTAGATTAGGTCAAGAAAATGCATCTCAAGATGTAAATAAAACAATTCCACATTGTTATGGTGTTCCATTAACAGATATGATAATATTAGCATCTAATCAATTCACTACTATACTTAAGAAAGTACCTGGTCTATTTAGTTCAGAAGCAGGTAATGAAATGTTTAAACAATATGGATTAAGCATGGTTGAAGGTGTTCCATATTATGCAACCAGTCAATTACCAAGAGGAATTAATTTTATAATTCTTACTACTGGAATTCATGGAGCTATTTGTTATGAAGAATGTGGAAGCATTATGAGTGAAAAAATTGATGGTAAAACAGAATCAGTAATGAACTTCCAATGTAAAATGGTTGATGATCCAGAATACTCAGGTGCATTTAGAATTGACTTTACAGATACTATCAAAATGGATATCATATTTCCAGAACTAATATTTGTATCATCACAAGAAAAAGCTTTACCTACAAAATCTAAATCTGTTAAAGATAAATTAATAGATGAAGACGTAAGTAAATCAGAAGCTGATATGGTAATTGCAGGATATAGTTCTAGATTAAAAACTGCTAACGAAGATATTGCAGCTTTAAATGATGCAATAGAGAAAATAAAAGCATCTAATGACAAAAATGCTAAAAAACAGCTAAATAAAAAGTACGAACTATTAAAAACAGCAAAAAATAATAAAGATAATATAGAAAAAGCTATTAAACTTTGAAAAGAAAAATCAGCTAAATACGCTAATTAAAAAATATGACAGGGTTAGAGATAGGGTTTCTAGCTGCTTCCATTGCAGTAGATGCTGCATCAATAGCTTTGTCTATTTTTTCATTTGGTATGGCAACACCAATTGCAGCAGCTATTAGTACAGGTGTTCATGTAGTTTCTGGAGCACTTCCATTAGTAGAAACATTAGCTAAATCAAAAGGTAATTTAACTAATGCTGAACTATTATCATCTGTTGGAACTGCATTAATTAATTCAATACCTTTTGGATCATTAGCTAGTGTAGCTAATAAAGCATCTACAAAAGTATTTAATCACTTTAGTAAAGAATTTGCTATTAAAGCTAATAGATTCTTTAAGTCTGTTTCTAATAAACTAAATAAAGTTAATCAAGTATTAGATAATTTATCTCCTAATACTTGAATTTCAAAAGGCGTTGTTAAATTAACAGACAATTTTAACAAACAAAGTTTATTAGAAGATGCTCAATTAATAGCTAGAAAAACTTCTGAGCAAGAAGTTTATGGTGAAGTTAGAACAGATAAAAAAATAAATTCTATTACTTATAACAAAAATAAAGAATCTTGAGTACAAAGCGCTCATTTTGAAGAAACTAAATTCATTGATAGAAATAATATCATTGGAACACTAACAATATTCTATTATTTGAATAATTGATCTAGATTAAATTTACTTAAAAATCCAGCATTAAATGGAAATAATGAACTAAGAGCTATAAGAATACCTGATTGTAGATATAAAAATGATTATGTATCTGGTATTTGTAGTGCTAAATCTTGAGGTTCTTATTACATGAGAACTTGAATGATAGGAAAACCTGATAATCGTCCAGGATTAAATACATTGATTTTCTTTGGTGGTGAATGAAGAGTTGATAAAAAGATTAAGAATTTAATCAATGAATATTGACATCCTCAAGAACTTCTTAAAAATCATAGTGAAAAAGTAGCTAAATATTTTATAGGTAAAACTAAAGTTGGTTCTTATTTATTAGCAGCTAATGATGCTTATAAGAAAACAAAAGGATTAATGGGTGGAAATATTAAAATGATGACACCCTATCTTAAAAAGGGAATGAAAAAAATTAGACAGAAAGGAATTAAATAATGGCAAATTTTAAATTAATGATTACATTAGAAGAATATAAAGCTATGAATCCTGTTTATCCATTAGAAGTACCAGAATACTTAGCTAGTGAAATAGGAATGAGTTTAGAAGAATATTTCACTAATGCAATGACTACAGCTCAAAGATTAGTAAATAGCTATATGCAAGATGTATTAGCTAATGCAGATTGAGATATTAAAAGATTTGAACCTAAAACACAAGATGCAATTAAGTATATTCTATTTAAGCAAATGGAATATATGCATCAAAATCAATTGTTTTTTAAGAAAGTAAATAGTATTAGTTATCAAACTTCTGGCCAACAAAGTTTTACATTTAATCCAGAAAATAGTGAGATTAATGATTCACTAATCCCTCAATACGTTAAACAAGCTATTATTAATACTAACTTATTAACAAAAGCATATGCATCTGAAGATGACTTTTATGACTATGAACAACAAAATAATGAGTTCTTAGATGGTTATATAGTTACAGATGTTAATTGAGGAGATAAAGCAGATAATACTGTTACTATAAATGGTCAAACAAATAGCTTATTTTATTTTGTTAATTTTTTATCCACAGACTACTTATCAAGTCAAAATCAAGAAGTTAAAAAGCTATTTAAATTAGCTGAGATATTTTCAATCAATGAAACTAATTTAATTACTTCAAAAAAATTAACATCTAATAGTTATTTATCTAACAAATTACCTAATGACTTTGCACAAGTTCAAGACTTAATAGATACTTTTTATGCAAATAATGAATCTACAAGTCATGCATTAGCACAAATTGCAGAACTATCAAATCAAGTAAATACGTTAAATTCAACTAAATTGAATACTAGTGAATTTAATAATGCAGTTGAAAAGAAAGCAGATGTTAATTTAGCTAATGTAAATATGGGAACACAAACTATTCCTAAATTCATTCAAGTATCAACAAGTGGAGATATTATCTTATCTGATACATCGGGTAATTTAACTCCAATACCATGAACTCCAGAATATGAATTCATTCAAGGAGATGCTTGTTCAGTGTTTATAGAACCTAAATCTACTGCAGAAAATCCTAAAGTAAGAATATTCATAGCTAAAGAGGCTAATCAAAACAAAAATCCTATTCAATATCCTAAAATTTGATATGAATATGATATAAAATATGAAGTCATTGAATCTATAACTAAAAAAGAAGCTACAAAATTATTTGTAGCTAAAGAAAATCCAATAGTTGAAAATAATTTAGATATGAATAATTTCTCTATCGTAAATTGCAATAATCTAATAGATAAGTCTTCTATTGATGATTCTTTGACTTCAACTACTAATCTATGATCATCATCTAAAATCGTTGAATATGTTAATCAAAATGCAAATAATGCAGGTTCTGGAACTAATTTAAATAAATACAAAAATAGTGATGGAAATATAGATGTAGATAACATTTCAAATCTAATTAATTTATCTAATGAAATTAAAGTTGATACTTTAAATTTTATGAATATCGAAAATAGAGAAGTAAATGGATGAATAAATGAAGAAGAATTAAATACAAATTTAAATAGCTATAACTTTAGTATGAAATGTCATTCTGAGAAATTAGAATGATTGAAAACTGTTTATTTAAAAGAAGGACCTAATTTTAATCCATTAAATTTATCTGTGCTAATTAGATATTACGATTATGATAAAAACGAATTACTATTTTGAGATTTAGCTAAAGATTTACACTCTATTTTAAAACTAAAAGATAAAAATCAAATTCTAGGTTCTAAAATAGATAGCTTAGAAAATTTATATAATATTCTTATTGAAAAACTAAGAACATTAAGACCATTTGAAAATGCAGGTGTTTATAGTCCTGATAAAACATATAATGAGAATCAATGAGTTTTCAATGACGGAGACGTTTATGTTTCAATAATTGATAATAATGATGAACCATTATCAAATGAAGATGCTTGATTTCATTGAGACATTCAAATAAATTTAGATAATTTTATAACAGATATCCAATTACAAGAAGCTACAAATAATTTAAAAGCTATTATTGATGAACAAGAAATATCAATTAATCATTTAACTGAACAAGTTGATTTAAAACAAAATAAACTAATTGCTGGAAATAATTGTGAAATTACACCTCAAAATATAATTAACGTAATAATCCCAGATTCTATAACTCCTTTAGCATTTAGAAAAGGAGAAATTAAATTATTTGATACTCTTGAAAATTGAGATGAAATAGTTAAAAAATATAAATTAACAGTAGATGTTGATTTTAGCTATCTAGATGATGATAGATATTTAAGAATTAAAAAGATTAATAAAAATAGTGAGGAATCTGATATTAAAGGTGGAGAAGACATTATTACTAAAAATCATATTAAAAAATTCTATACCAAACACGAAGGTAATGGAAGAATGATTTTAAATGATCCAAATACAGCCGGAGGTTCTAATACATGATTTTCTTCAAGAAGAAATTCAGAAGAAACTAAAATACCCGTTGGTGTAGATAATCCAACTCCATTTCTTCCAAAATACCAATCAATTCTAGCTATAAGATTTTTAAAAGACATTAAAGAGGTGGTATCTGTAAATGATTAATATATTTAAAAAGAGAACAAAATTAGCTAGTGATGATCAACAATTAAAATACTATTGCTCTAAATGTAATAAAGAACTTACATTTGAAATGTATGAATCTAAAAAATGTTTTTGATGTGATTCTAAAAACAAAAATCCAATTGTTGTAAAAGAAATAGATAAAACACCTACTTCTATATCAGAACTAAATAGAGTTATTATTGATGGTAATTATAATAGCTTATTAAAATTTTATAAACAAAAAGAGGAGATATTAAATGACAGCAAGAAACAAAAAAATTCTAAAAAGAACAACTAAAATAATAGGATTTATATTATTTATTTCTATATTTGTATTTTCTAGCTTTATTCTTTTATATTTTCAATATGATAAAGATTTAAGCAATATAGATTTCAATTCAGGTAAAGAGCTATTTACGCTTATTTCATCTATTATTTCTAGTGTTTCTCTTAGTTCATTATTATGAATTGTTATCTTTAGATTAGTAAAAATATTTAAGAAAAAATAAAAAATGTATAACATTTTTGCAAAAATAATGTATATTTAAATTGCACATTATTAGTGATGTTCTGGCATTGAAAAATGCTAAAAATCGATTCAATTTTAAGTAAAAATATCACTATTTATCGATGTAAAAAAGAGTGCTTATTAATATATATATATATATATTGCTTTAACTTTTGTACATATCTATATAAGAAATATTTTTTGTTAATCTATTTTTTTTAGAACTCTAGAATTTACATTTAAATAAATCTAATATTTTTATGCTAGTTCATAATTATTTATTATGCTAATTTTAAGATCTTATAAAATAACTGCCTTAAATTATTTATAATCATCTACTAGCAATTCTTTATATATTTTATGAAATATAAATTTCTTTCGATTTATATTGAAATACAAAGAATTTTTAAATTAAAAAATATTTCTTTTTATATATAATGTATGGTATTTTGTATTTAAAAAACTTTATCTAATAGATAAACATTTTAATTAATAGAAATAAATGTTGTCCATTAATGTCTATTAAAATGTTAAATTGATCTAATTCAAAAATAAAATAATCTTACAATAACATAAAAAAAGAGTAAATTAAATTTATCCTCTTTTCTCTTAATTGTTCTCACCGTCATTAAGGAAGAAACGTGGCACATACTCTCTAGCACATTTAAAATGTAGGTGTTACCTTATATCTAATTTAATTAGATATTATTTTAATAACTAGTAGATAAAATGAAAAATCTATTTTATATTAATTGTTATTTCATAAATCGCATTCACAAAGTAATTATTAATATTTATAATATAGTTTATTTACTTCTATCAATCATAAAATTTGATAAAAGAAAAGATAAATCTACACCATTATTTATATTTGAATAAATAGAACAAATTAACAATATTTTCTTACCTCCAAATTTAACTATTTCATTTGTTCCACTAGTTGCAGGTATATGATGATGTCCATGTATTACAGAAATAATATTATATTCATTAAATATATTTATTAATTCTTTATCACTACAATTATAATTTTCATCATAACTTGAACTACTTGGTTTTAACATTGATAATTCATTACATATCGGCGCGTGACTAATAATAATTGTTGGAGTTTTTTTATCATTTTTTAATAAGTGTTTTAATTCTTTTCTAATAAATTTGAATAATTTCTTTTTATTTTGTATATTTCTTACTGGAATAGTTAAACCAACATATCTAATTCCATTATAGTGAATCACATCATTATTTAATATATTCATGTTTGGAAACATATTTTTTAATTCTTTTTGAATATATTTATAAAATTTGTGTTTTCCTAATGGAATTAATTGTCATGCATTATCTGGATCTTTATATAACTCTTGAAATCAAATATATCTATGAAACTTGTGCAATGATTTATATCTATATTTCACTATAGTTGATAATTCATGATTTCCTATTACATAAATACCTTTTAGATTTTTACTTGTAATATAGCTATCTACTATATCTCCAGCTAATATATTAAAATTATTATTAATAAAAGGAATTTTTTCATAAGCATGTATATCTGAAATAACATTAATTTCGTTTACATTTTCTTCATCTAAAACATTTTCAAAAAATCTAGCTTGCTTTAATAAATTTGGATCAACTGAATGAGCTACATAATTATTTATTAATTTTTTAAGAAATTCCTTATTCTCATTCAAAGTAAATGGTAGTTTATTATTTTCATCAGTGTTTTCTAAAAAACTTGGCATTTTAATAGCTAAATCATTAATTGAAATTAATTCGTTTTGAAAGCTATTATTAAATGTTAATATTTTAGGACTATTTTCTAAATTATAAGAATCTACTTTATTTGATAAATCTAGAATTAACTTTGCATATTGATACAAATATTGAGAAATTCCATTTATCTTCATATTATTTGATAGAAATTTTAAATTTAAAGTTGCAGATAATGGTCTAGTAGTATCATGTTGTAATAATCTTCCTATTATTTGAATTTTTAAAAAACTATCTTCATAAATTTTATTAATTTCTTCATTTATTTGCAAATCACTTGCTTCAATTTTAGATTCTTGATAAAAAGCTAATTTAATATATTTTTTAATATTATTTTTATGTTTATCTAAATATTCTTCACATCAATTCTTATTAGAAAGATATTTTAATAATGCCATCTCCATATATTTTCTTGAAGTATCATAAGGAATAAAAGTATAAACAATATTAGTTTTGCTTAATGATATTTCTTTAGTTTTTGAATTTAAAGATATATTAAAAAATCT
>CASEQO010000139.1 GCA_949290035.1 uncultured Mycoplasmataceae bacterium | reverse complement strand
TACTTTCCAAATGAATTAGTAATTCAAGAAATGAAAGTTCCATTAGAATTAACTCAAACACAAAATAGTTATGATATTTTTGTTAAAGTTAGTGGTGGTGGTTTTTCAGGTCAAGCTGGAGCAATAAGATTAGGGATTGCAAGAGCATTAGTTGAAGCAAATGAAGAGTTTCATAAAGTATTAAAAACTAATAAAGCACTTACAAGAGACCCAAGATCTAAAGAAAGAAAAAAATATGGTCTTTATGGAGCAAGAAGAAGACCGCAATTTACACAACGTTACAATGGTTCATCATATAGTAAGTAGTGTATTATACTTATTATATAGGGCGGTTGTGGCGACGTGGGTTAACGCACCTGACGGTGACTCAGGCACTCGCGGGTTCGAGTCCCGTCAGCCGCCCCATTATATATAAAAATAAAATAGCTCATCAGAGCTATTTTTTATTTATGTATTATATAATTTTTATATTTTTTATATTTAATAATATAATATATCTTGTAATTTAAAACTTTAAATTTCTTTTTATTTAATTTTACACACATTTATATAAATAAAATTAATAAGGATTTAATTATGGTTTTATCAGAATTAAAAGATATTGATAATAGTTTAGTAAAAATATTATCAATAGATAATATTAAAGATGAAATATTAAAGCAAAAATTTAAAGAAATCGGAATAGCTAAAAATAATATATTACAAGTAACAAAACACTCAAAATTTAATAATAAAATTATCTTTATAAAATCATATGATGTTGAATATGCTATTAGATTAGAAGATGCTAAATTAGTAAAAGTGGAATTAATAAAATAATATGGAAAATATTTTATTAATTGGTAGTCCAAATGTTGGAAAATCTAGTATATTCAATAAGTTAACATGAAAAATGTCATATATGGCAAATTATGATAATATTACATCGAAAATTATCAATGCAAAATTAAGAGGTTCAAATAAGTATAAAGTAATTGACACACCTGGTATTTATAATTTAGATTCAACTATTAACAATACTACAATCAACGAAATAGCAAGTAATAATTACAAATCAATTATTAATATAATTAGTGCTAGTTCATTAAAAAGAGATTTACATCTAGCTCTAGATTTACTAGAATCTGGAACTCTAGGTTATTTAGTTATTAATATGATAGATGAATTAAAAGATAAAAATATAAATGTTTTATATTTAGAAAGAAAATTAAAAACAAAAGTTTTTTGTGTGTCTGCATCAAAAAATATTGGGATTAAAACCTTGAATAATTTTATTAATAAAAATGATTTTACTAAAAATTCTATTTTATTAAAATATCCAAAAAACATATTAGATATGGCAAAAGAATTTGAACAATTTTGCTTAAATTTAAAATTTTCAAGTATTTTTTTAGTCACTCAATTTTTAAAAAATAATAGTTTTATAATAAATTATTTAAAAAATATTAACTTATATGACAAGCTTATACAGTTGATTAAAAAATATAAAATATCAGATAGTGACATTTCTAAAATAGATGAAGTTAAACAAAATTTTATAAATGAACTATTAGAACAAATGTTTATTGATAAACAACCTTGTAAAAAAAGTAAATTTAATAATAGTTTTTTTAATAAATTAAATGAATTAACATTTAATCCTTTTATAACTATTCTTGGATTTGTAATTGTCTTATTTTTAATTTATTTTATAACCTTTGATCAATATACAGGAACATGAATATCAGATCAAGTTAATTTAGGTTTTGATACATTAAAAGAAATAATGAGAAATTCAATGAATAATGATGAATTTAATGAATGAACTCAAAATTTCTTTACAGATGGTATATTTGATGGAATATTTACAACTCTAGGTTTTGTACCATGAATTATTATATTATCTTTTTTTACAACTATTCTAGAACAAACAGGATATTTATCAAGAATAAGTATTACATTAGATAGTTTATTAGATAGATATGGAATTAGTGGTAGATCAATTGTAAATATTATAATGGGTACAGGGTGTAATGTTCCATCAATAATAATGACTAAAAATAGTAATAGTAAAAAAGAAAGAATCACCACTATAATGTTGTTACCACTAGTTTCATGTAGTGCTAGAACAGTTGTTTTTGGATGAATTAGTCAAGCATTTGGTATCCAACAATATTCATTTCTTTTAATATTATTACTTACATTATTTAGTATAATAATTGCTTTATTATTAGGATTATTATTATCAAATACATTATTTAGAAAAGAAAAAACTATTTTTATTTCTGAAATAATACCATGAAGATTTCCTTCAATATTAATTGTTTTAAAAAGAACATGCGTTGATGTTTATGATTTTTTAAGAAGAGTTCTTTTAGTTATTTTTGGCACAAATATATTAATATTTTTATTATCAAATTTAGGCCCTACTGGTATAGCAGATACAAACAATTCATTTATGTATTATATATCTTATCCATTTAGATATATGCTATATCCAACAGGAATATATGGAACATGAGAATTATCTATATCTTTATTAAGTAGTTTCCCAGCTAAAGAGATAGCAGCAACCAATTTAGAAATGTTTTTTGGTGGACCAGAAGAATTTGGTAATGCTTTAAAATTAATTAATCCTCATTTATGACCTGCAATTATTGCATCGTATCTATCTTTTTTCTTATTTTATTTACCATGTTTTGCTACAGCAATTACAATTAAAAAAGAATTAGGATGAAAATATTTATTATTAAATATTTTTGGAGTTTTTTTAGGTTCTTATTTATTATCTTGTATAATATACAATATAGTTGGTTCATTATCGACTTTTCATTAT
>CASEQO010000138.1 GCA_949290035.1 uncultured Mycoplasmataceae bacterium | reverse complement strand
TTATAAAACATGGTAAAATGGCTAAATATAAATTAAATAAAATTGTTTCTGCAAAAGATGATTTTCAAATTCTAAGAATAATACCTTCTATCTGGTCAGGTTTATATAAAAAAGAATTTTTAACAAAAAATAATATTAAATTTTTGGAAAGTTCAGGAGCAAGTTTTCAAGATACATCTTTTAGTAAAATAACTTTGATGATGGCACAAAAGCTTATTCTTACATCAAATGCTTATTTATACTATAGAAATGACAATGTAAATTCTTCAGTTAAAAGCAGCGAAAAAGTCTATAATATTTGTGATGAGTATAAGGCTATACATGAATATATTAATAATCATAAAGAATTAGAAATCTTTAGATCTACGATTTATGCTAAACAATTTGAAGATTATTGTTGGAATTTTTTTAGATTAGAAGATAAAAAAGCGAAAGAGTTTTTTAAATATTTTTATAAAGAATTCAAAACTTATAATGATAAAGAAATGCTATCTTCAGATTTTTATAAAGAATTAAAAAAACGATATAATTTTAATTTATTTATAAAAAAGCCTGAAAAATATTATAAAAATTTAATAAAAAAAAGTTCAAAAAATAAATTAAAAGAAATTCACAGAAAGTTATTTTCAATAAGAATAAACTCTCAACGAGTTAGCATTATTTTATTTGGGAAACAGATAGTGAGGCTTGGATAAATGCCTAAACTTAGTGTAATAGTACCAATATATGGAGTAGAAAAGTATTTGAAAGAATGTTTAGATAGTATTTTATCTCAAACATTTACTGATATGGAAATATTACTCATAGACGATGGAGGGAAAGATGAATGTCCTCAGATTATAGATGAGTATGCTAAAAAAGATTCAAGAATTGTTGCAATCCATAAATCTAATGGTGGTTATGGTCAGAGTTGTAATGTAGGTTTAGAAAGAGCAACAGGAGAATATATTTCTATTATTGAACCTGATGATTATATAGATCCCAAAATGTTTGAAGATTTATATAATATAGCAAATCAATATAACTCGGATATTGTAAAATCAGGATTCTATGATAATTTGCAATCAAAAGAAAAAGTTTGTTGTAAGCAAGTTGAATGGAAGGACTTTATCCCTGAAGATAAGACTTTTACAATAAAAGAATATCCTTATTTTTTGTATTATCATCCAAGTATTTGGAGTTGCTTTTATAAAAAAGAATTTTTAAACAAACATAAAATTCGTTTTGTAGAAGCTCCAGGAGCAGGATGGACAGATAATCCATTTCAAGTACAAACAATGTGTTTGGCAAAGAGAATAAACTATACATCAAAAGCCTATTATTATTGGCGACGAGTTAATGAAAATGAGTCCGATGATTTGAAAGATTGGACAATACCATTTAAAAGAAGTGATGAGATACATAAATGGTTAGATGAGAATAATATTAGTGATAATAATTGTTTAGTTAGTTTATATATGCGTGAACTTGTATATATACAAATAGTATTAGGTAAAAAATATTCAAAAGAAGAAATAGTAGATGTTTTTTCTGCGATAGAAAAAATGACTTCAAGAATGAACATAGATATAATCGAAAATAGTTCTTTTATAAAAAAACAATTAAAGAAAAAGTTAATCTTAGCAAAGACAAATTTACCAAAGTTTTATAACAATCTTGAGACAAAAAAACTCAAACTTAAATTAAAGAAAATCCGTCAAAATTTATTTAGTATTCGATGGAATAAAAATGAAAAAAATATAACACTCCTAAATAAAAATATATTAAAAATAAAAAAAGAAAATCCTATTTATAAAAAAAGCAAATACGATATTGGAATTATGGGATATTGGTATGGTCATAATTACGGTTCTATTTTAACTTATTTTGCTCTTAATAGCTTGTTAAAAGATATGGACAAATCCGTATTAATGATTCAAAATCCATTTATATCAAAAAAACTATATTTAAATACACCCAAAAACATTATTTCAAATTTTACCGAGTCTCATTATGAGATTAGTGAGCCGAGAACTTTCAATGAACTTTGGCAACTAAATAACATATGTAAAACTATTATGTTGGGTTCTGATCAATTATGGGCGCCTCATCATTTTAGAAAACATAAAAATGCTTTTTTCTTAAATTTTGCAAATAAAAATATCAAAAAAATCGCATGTGGAGTAAGTTTTGGGAAAGATACATATAATATAACAGCATGGGAAAAGAAAAAAATTAAGTTTTTTTTAAAAAGATTTCAAAAAATTTCTGTTCGTGAAAAAAGTGGACAAGAAATTCTAAAAAAAATGTTTAATATAGAAAGTGACATAATACTTGACCCTGTTTTTTTATGTAATCCAAAATATTATAGGAATTTAATAAAAGAAGAAGATATTAATACTGAAAAAAACACAGTTTTGGCATATATTTTAGACCCTGACAATGAAAAAAGAGAGTTGATTTTAAATATTTCAAAAAATTTAAATAAATTGAATATAAATATTTTAGATTATCCCCCTACAAATTTTGCAAGAAATAAAGCTAAATTAAATTTAGAAAATACAAAAAATACAATGAGTATTCAATCTTTTCTTTCTTATTATTTAAATTGTGATTTTGTTGTAACAGATTCTTTTCATGGTACTTGTATGGCAATAATATTTAAAAAACCATTTATTGCAATTGCTAATAAAGCAAGAGGAATAACACGCTTTGAATCGATATTATCAACATTAGGATTAAAGGATAGACTCGTCTATGACGCAAAAGATGCAATAGATAGTCCTTTATTATCAAGATCAATTGATTATGATAAAGTTTTTGAGATTTTAAGAGATGAAAAAAAACGTTCTTTGAAATGGATAAAAAATGCCTTAGAAAC
>CASEQO010000137.1 GCA_949290035.1 uncultured Mycoplasmataceae bacterium | reverse complement strand
TATGAATATTGCTTCTAATAAAATAGATAAAAAACCATATTCTAAAAATGGTTTTATAAATCAATACAATATTAGAGAAAAAGCTATAGAACTAATTAAAGCATATGATGTTAGGGGTACAGTTAGAGGTACAGAAATAGCAAGATTACTTTCTGGGGGGAACCAACAAAAATTAATCATTGCTAGAGAGATAAACAATGATCATAAACTTTTAATTCTAGTTCAACCAACAAGAGGATTAGACTTAGGAGCAATTGAATATATTCATTCAATGATATTAGAAGAAAAACAAAAAGGTAATGCTATATTATTAATTTCTTATGAATTAGATGAAATATTATCATTAGCTGATACAATATCAGTTATGTATAAAGGTAAATTTATAGGGACTGGAAATATAAAAGAAATGACAAGAAATAAAATAGGACAACTAATGGCTGGAGATCAATAATGAATATGAATAAATTTTATTTTAAAAAAGAATCATTTATCTTTTCTAAAAATAGAAAAGATTCTACAAAAAGTTTCTTGTCATCATTGTTTTCTATAGTTTCAGCATTAGTAGTAGCATTATTAGTTGCAACTATGTTTGGATATAATCCATTTCAAATTTTTGCAGGATTATTTTCAATAGGGTTTAATGAACCTTGATCTTTATTTTATTATATTGGTGTGTATGCATTAGCTGGATTTGCATTCTATTTTGCTTGAAAAGCAAAAATAATCAATATTGGTATATCAGGACAAATGTTAGCTGCGGGTTCAACTATAGTCATAATATCTAACTCATTTAGTGATATACCAAATTGAGTTGGATATGGAGTTGGTCAATTATTTATGCTTATAATTGCTATTGCTATTTCTTCATCAATTGCAATGCTAGTAGGTGCTTTACAAATATATTTAAAAGTTAATGCAGTTGTATCATCAATATTACTTAATTGAATAATTTACTTTATATCATTTTTTATCCTTGCTACATATTATCCAAGTGAAGAAAGTTTAAATGGTGGAGTTCTAGCTAACTCTGCAACTATTGATCAAAATTTTGCATTCTTTGATCCGATTTCAAATTCTGGAACAGGTCCAATTATTCCAGTGGTTGTAATATTATTGGTTATATCTATAGTATTATTTATAGTATTTAAATATACAGTATTTGGATATAAGATTAAATCAATAGGATTATCTGAAAGTGCATCTACGTTTGCAGGATATAATATCAAAAAAATTAAATTATCTATCTTTGCAATCTCAGGAGTAATTTCAGGAATACTAGCTTGTATATGTTATAGTTCTATTAATCCTGCTTGTATTCCATTATCTATAACAGTTAATGCAATACCAAATGAAGGGTTTAATGGAATCATGGTAGCATTAGTTGGAAATAGTAATCCTATAGGAATAATTTTAGTTTCAATATTGTTTGGATTATTTAATGCATCATCTATAGGTTTATCAACAGATCCATCGTTTAATAATGTTATTCTTGGATTTGTAATGCTAGGTTCATCACTATCAGTGTTGTTTATAAAATGAAAACCTTGAGTAAGATTAAATAAATTTAAATATGATTCTAATTTTGAAAAAACACAATCAATCTTTGATAATAAAATTGATAACTTAATATCTACATATGAATTAAATCTAATTAATTTAAAATATCAAAAAAATATTTCAAAAGAAGAATTTAACATTAAACTTATTGAATTAATAGAGCAATATAAGTTAGACAAGCAGATTTTAATTGATGAATATAAAACAAATAAAATTAAAAATATAATTTATTCTAAATTATTAACTAGTGATTTAATAAGTAAAAAATCATCTAAAATATCTACTTATTATAATGAATATTTAACTAAAAAAGTTAATAAAGTAAAACAAAAAATTTCTAAATATGAATTAGATCTTAAATTATGTGAACAAAATAATTTAGAAGATAAATATAAACAAATAATTTCATTAAAAATTGATTCTTTGAAAAACGATATTGAAATAATGATAGAAAAAAATTCAATTTGAAAAGAAAATGAAATTAATAAATTAATTAAAAAACAAAACAAATATATTAATAATGATGAATTATTAAATAAAGTGATTTCAGAAATAAATTTAAAAACAGAAAAAATAGAACTTCAAGAAAATAAAGATAGTATTAATAAATTATTAAATGAATTTAATAATTTAAATAAGAAAGGAGAATAATATTATGGGTTGAGAACAATCATCATCACTAATAAATAATATATTATTATTCTTTTCTATAATAAGTTTTGGAGCACTAGCTGGATATTTTTGTGAAAGAGTAGGAATAATTAATATTGCTATAGATGGACAAATGATATTTGGCGCAATGATGTTTTCAATATTTGGAATGTTATTTAATCAATGATTTCCAAATACTGGAGGAATGCTATTTATAATTCCTTTACTTCTATCAATGATATTATCTATATTGTTAAGTATGATATATGGTTATTTGACCATAAAATTAAAAACCAATCATATAATTGCTGGAACATCAATTAATTTAGTAATTGCTGGATTAGGAACATTTTTAACAGTTCCATTAGGTGGAGCAATTTCAGAAGGTAAATCTGCAAAAATATTAACTTCATTTTCGCCAACTATGCAATTAGGTGAAGGTAGTGGATTGTTTGGAGAAACTATAATAATATTCATTGTTTCATTACTAATAATTTTTGCTTTATGATTTTTAATAGCTAAATCTAGATTTGGTTTAAGATTTAAAGCTATTGGAGATAATCCAAATGCTGTTGATTCTCAAGGAATAAATGTATTAAAATATCAATGAACTGGAATCATAATATCAGGGATGGTAGCAGCATTAGCTGGATCAATATTTATGTATGGTGGAACTAAAATTGGTTCACCTTCAAATTATTTTGAAGGTAATGTATCTGGATTAGGTTTTTTATGTGTAGCTATTGTTGTATCTGGAGGATGAAAAATTCCTTTAATTACAATATCATCTATAATATTTGCTATATTGACTTGTGTATTCCAAGATCAAAACATATTAACTAGTATAGGATTATCTACACAAACACTTACATATGCAAGTTATATTGGAAAATCTATACCATTTATATTCTCATTTATTACATTAATAATATTTTCAAGAAAAAATACATCACCAAGATTCCTTGGAAATCATTTTGATAAATCATCTAGGTAATAATTAAATTTTAAAAAAATATGTTGTTAAATTTTAAGAAAATATGTGTTAAATTTTTAAGAAAATATGTTAATATAAAAATGTAGTTTTCTAAGCTGCATAAAATGAAAATACTTCCTGCGCGAACAGGAAGTATTTTTTACTACCTAAATGCTCGTTCAGCTTTATTAACTATGAATAATGATAATTATTAATACTAGTATTAATATGATCTTCTTCATAATTTTCTAAACTGCATCTAAGTAGTAGGAGCAAATTATTGTTCATAATATCCTCCATTTATATATAAAACGTAAAATAAAAATTTTTAAAAATTTTTTTATAAAAATATAAAATTTTATAAAAATTCACTTAATTAAATATAGTTATAATGTTCTGCTTAACAAGATATATTTTTAAATTTCAAATCTACTTTTTAATATATAATTTATATATGTATTTTTAAGGGTGGAAAATAATGGCTAGAACTAAAAAAGATGTTAATTCATCATTAAATGAAAAAATTCTAGAATCAAGATTATTAGAAAATATTAAAAATGTCTCTTTAGATAATGAAGATAATTTTGATGTATTACTTTCAAAT
>CASEQO010000136.1 GCA_949290035.1 uncultured Mycoplasmataceae bacterium | reverse complement strand
TATCTATAAATTCATGCTATTGATTTATAATATCCAACAACAAAGTATTTAATGTTATTTTTTAATTCTAAATCAAATATTTTATTTAAATTATCATATGTTATAAAAATAATTTTATCATTAAATAATTCTTTTAAAACATTGTTCTTATCATAATATCATTCATCATATTCTGTTAAATATTGATAATTTTTTTCTAGTCAAATTAACGCTATTTTGTCTTTAGAATTTGCATATTTTTTTATAATTTTTTTTGCTGATGTTTTATTTAAATTTATTCTTGTGAATAGCAAGTTGTCAAAAATCTTATTTTTCATATTCTTTTTTTAATTCATTTAATAATTTTATTTTATTATCATATTCATCTAAAATTGTTGTGTTTACAGATAATGAAGAAGAAGTATATTTTGATTTAGCATATTTTAATAATTCAATAATAATATTAATAGATTGAAGAATAATATCATTAGAAGTTAAATTATTTATTAAAACAGATCTTCTTAAAATATCATCATATGATTTTTTAAATTTTTCAAAAAATGTATTAGAAGTATTATTTTTTATTTCATCAAATATTTCTGATTCTGAAAAATTATTCTTGAATTTATTAAAATTAATCAATATTTGTTTGATAACATTATATTCTTTTTCAACTCTTGAAATATTTAAATAATTTAAGTAATTTTCAAAAATATCAATCACTTTTCTTTCAAATATCATATTAAATACTAATCTTTTTTCATTTATAAAAATCTTCATGTTTTGAAATCTATTAGTACTATGTTCTTTTCTTTGAGAATTTAAATTGTTATTTTTAAAATTCAAATTATTAATTTTTCAATTGAAAGCTATTTTAGATTCGATCTTTTGTTTTATATCATCAAAATTTAATCCTGATCTTTTAGAAATTAATTCACTATAATATGAAATTAAATTATGATCACCATATTTAACAATTAATTCTTGAATTAAATTGATATTCTTTAATTTTTCATCTAATTGACTATCGTTAGATATTTTATTTTTTATTAAAAATTCAATATATGTAATGTATGAATTCATTAATTTATCAAAGCTATCTTTATCTAATTTTTGCACACATTCATCTAAATCTTTACATTCATTCATTAATTCATTATTTAAAACATATACATTAAATCCATTTTTTAGCATTTCATTTCCTATTGATAAATTAGCATTTATTCCTGCATTATCATTATCCATAGCTAAAATAATAGTATCTATACTATATTTTTTTAAAAGATTTATATGGTTAGTATTAAATGCTGTCCCCATTGTTCCAATAATATTTTCATAATTATATTTATTTGGAGATATTACATCCATATAACCTTCAGTTAAATATAATTTTTCTTTATTAGAATTAATAGCATTTTTAAAATTATAAAATATATTATTTTTTTGAAAAAATTTAGAAGATTTTGAATTTAGATATTTTATATTATCTTTTTTATCAATTGCTCTTCCTGAAAAACCAACTACATTACCTTGTTCATCTTCAATTGGAAATATTATTTTATTTATAAAAAAATCTATATAACCATTTTTATCATTTAAGGAAATTAATGATGCATCTAATAATTTTGGTAATTCTCAAATCAAATTTTTATCTCTATTTTCACCAAAAAAATTATCTTTATTTGTCATTATTGTTAATAACATATTATTTGGTGGAGCATATCCTAATTTGAATTTTTTTATAAATTCATCACTTAAACCTCTTTTATAGAGATAATCTAATATTTTATGATTTTCTTTTTGATGTAAAAAGTTTTTAAAAATTTCACATGCTTGTTTATTGATTTCTATAAATTCATTATATTCTTTGTTTTTTTCACTATTAATATTAAAATGTTCAAGTTGATTTTTATCAACACCTAACATTTGTGCTAATTCATATATTGCTTGTTTGTTACTTATTTTTTTATACTTAGCAACAAAACTAATAACATTTCCCATAGTATTACAAACAAAACACTTAAATATTTTTTTATTTCTTGAAATAACAAGTGATGGTCTAGTATCATCATGAAAAGGACATATTGCAAAAAAGTTTTGGCCTCTTTTTATAACAGAAATATATTTAGATATAGTTTCAACTATATCAAGATTATCAACAATGTTTTTAATAATATCATTAGAATTCATTATTTACTCATCTTTAAAAAATCTATTAATTTAGATATTTTTATTCTTTCTTGTTTAGTTGTATCTCTATGTCTAATAGTTACACAATTATCTTCTAGAGAATCAAAGTCATAAGTTATACAATAGTATGTACCTATTGCATCTTGTCTACGATATCTTTTTCCAATTGAACCACTTGTATCAAAATCTGCTTCTATTTCATTATCTATAATTTTTTCAAAAACTTTTAATGCATCATCTTTTAATTTATTAGATAATGGTAAAACACAACATTTATATGGACAAATATTATATGATAATCTTAAAACTACTCTTTGTTCATTATTAATTTCATCAATATCATAAGCATCTATTAATAACGCATACATTAAACGTTCAACACCTACTGATGGTTCAATAACTATAGGTAATAATTTATTGTTTGATTCTAAATCAATATATTCTAAATTCTTTTTAGAATGATTTTGATGACTTTCTAGATCAAAAGTTCCACGGTTTGCTATTCCTCATAATTCAGATCAACCATGTGTAAAATTATATAAAAAATCAATTGTTTTTTTAGAATAATGAGCTAATTCTTCTTTTGGATAATCAATTTCTTTAATATTGTTTTTATTTATTTTTAAAATATCAAATAAAAAGAATCTTATTTTTAATAATAAATTTT
>CASEQO010000135.1 GCA_949290035.1 uncultured Mycoplasmataceae bacterium | reverse complement strand
TGAAATCTATCTTGATTATAATAGAGCTGGAATGCCATTAGTAGAAATAGTAACTGAACCTTGTATCAATTCAAGTTATGAAGCTGAACAATTTTTAAAAAAGTTAAAAAAGATATTACAATTTAATAACATTTCTGATGGAAAAATGGAGGATGGATCTATGAGAGCTGATATTAATATATCAGTAGCTCCAATAGATTCTAAAGAGTTTGGTATAAGAAGTGAAATTAAAAACATCAACTCTATATCAAATGTTGGGAAAGCTATTGAATATGAAATTAATAGAAAAATTTCATTAGCCCTTCTAAATGAACCATCTGATATTGATACAAGATATTATGATGATAAAAATAATAAAACTATTTTTATGAGAAATAAAACAACAAATGTTGATTATAGATACATGGCTGAACCAAATATTGTTTCTATAAATATTGATGATGAATTTGTTAATGAATCAATAAATAAATATTATTTAAATTTTGAAGATTTAGAAAATAATTTATTAGAAAAATTAGAAAATAATCAAGCTATTGTAAATCATATATTATCAGATTATGATTCGTTTGCAATATATAAAAGAATTGCTGATTTAACAAATGATTATAGTGAATCATATAAATTCTTATTTATAGAATATAATGGTTTAATTTCTAAAAATAATTTAGAAATATCAAATATTTCAGAAAATGAAATTATTCAATTATCAGAAATAATTAAACAATATATTTCTGAAAACATAAATATTAAACAAGCTAAAACATTATGTAAAGAATTATCATTAGATAATAATTTAAATGTTTTAGAAACGATTGAAAGGTTAGGATTGAAACAAATTAATGATCCATCAATTATTTTTGACATGATTAAAAATAATTATGATGAATCAATTATGAATGATTTAGAATCAAGACCAGAAAAAGTAGAGAAATTTTATGTTGGTAAAGTTATGAAAGATTCTAGTGGACAAGCAAATCCAAATGTAATTAAACAACAATATGATTTATTTGTTGAAAAGTATAAAAAAGGTGAAATTTAATAATTTTTTTATAAATTTATATTAAAAAATAAATCATTTATATAAATCAATAATATAATAAATATTGGTAATTATACCATTATGCATAATTGATTTTTTTAGAATCAATATCTATAATTAATTGTTTTGCTATTTAGTTCACTAAAACATATAGAGCTCATTTGTTAAGGTGTTTATAAATAGTATTGAATGATTTAGTTATAAGAAAAGTATTTTACTAATTTTAATTAGGCATATAAAAATAATAAAAACTGCCATCATTAATATGATGAAAGTATAAGTGGTAGGTTATATTTAAAAATAAGTAATCATTCTATAAATAATATTTATTAAAAAATTTTATTTGAAATAAGAAATAATAGCGTTTTATATTCGAGATATAAAAACATATTATTCCCAAACTTATTTTGTTTAAGATGATATAAATAAAAAGGTAGATATGATCCCAATACTTAATCACAAATATAATCTTTGACGTATGCATACGGGCTTAATAGCTGTCAAGGAGTGCAAAAACACTAACCAAATCCACAAACTACTTTCAAAAAAAGATGAGGGCAGTTTTATTATTTTGATTGTAAATAATAGAAATATTATTTAATAATGTTTTTATAACATTTAATTGTAAAATAATATAGTTAATAAGGATTAAATATGAATATACTTAATGATTTAAATGAAATTCTTAAAAAAAATAATATTAAGACAAAATTAACAAATAAAGATATGAATAGTAATTTAAAAGATCTAGGTATAGATTCTTTATCAGCTATGAATATGATTATTCAAATAGAAGAAAAACATAATATTAGAATTCCAGATGAAAAATTATTAGAAATGAAAAATGTTAAAGATTTAGTTTCTATAATTGAAGAACAACTAAAGTCAAAGAAAAAGTAATCTTTACTTTTTCTTTTTTAATTAAATTTAACTTTTTATTTATAATAAATATATATTTTTAAAGGAAATAGTATATGAGTAAAAAAATAAAAATAAGTATAAAAGATATTGAAAAATTAGAATTTTTTATAAATGAAGATGCAAATAAAAATGATTATTTTAGTTTAAAAGATTTAATGGAAGTTGATTATGATCAAGTATCTAATTTTATAAAACAAGAATTAGAATCAAAAAGAGAAGAGTACATCAAACAAATAAAAGAAGAAATCTATAATAATGAATCTAGAAATATAATTAATGAATTTAAGAATTCAAATGAATATAGAGAATTATATGAATTAAAAATTAAATTTAGTTCGTTAGAAAATTCATTAAAAGATAAAATGACTATTGAGTTTTCAAATAAGTTAAAAGATATTGAATTAGAAAAAGAAAAACAAATAGGAAAATTAAATCTAGAAAAAGTACAAGAAATATCTTTGAAAGAAAAAGAATTTCAAAACAAATATGAATCTTTAATAAAACAAAAAGATGAAGAAATTGCTGAACTTAAAAGACAAAGAAAAGGAAGTTCTACTAAACAAATGGGAGAAAATTTTGAGGATTGAATTGAAAATGAAATTAGAAATCATTTTAATTCAAATCAATATATTTCTATTCAAAAAGCAACTGAAACAAAATATGGGCAAAAACCGGATTTTATATTTATTATAAACAGTAATAATAATATTCAAAAGATAATAATAGAAGCAAAAACTCAAGGTGAAACTGGTGATACTAAAAATAAATCTCATTATTATAAATTAGATAACGATAGAAAAAATAATGATGGAGTATATTCAATACTTGTTACCGAATTAGAACCAGAATTAGAATTTACTATTCAAAAAGTTAATGAATATGAAAATATGTTTATGGTTAGACCAGAATATCTAAATGTATTATTAGATATCTTATCTATTATTTCATTAAAAGAAATGCAAATTAATGATGAATTTAAAAATAAACAAATGAATTTTGAAGAAAGATCAAAAATATTTCAAGATTTCAATGATCTAAAATCATCAATACTAGATACTTATATAAAAAACATTGAATCAAAAGTAAATGAAATTATAAAAGAATCTGAAAAAATACTTAGTAGTGGTCAAAAAATAAAAGATCATGCTAATGTAATAATTGATACACACTTATCTCACATCAGAAGTAAAATAGAAAAATTTAATATAGAATCAAAAATTAAAAAAATTGAAAAACTAGAAAATTCTAATTAATAAAATGACTATTAATTATTTTGTTAAATAATTATATTAAATTTTTAACAAAATGTCCATATGACTAATTTAAAAAATTAATCTTTTAAGAGCTATTAATTTCATAATAATAAATATAAAATA
>CASEQO010000134.1 GCA_949290035.1 uncultured Mycoplasmataceae bacterium | reverse complement strand
TATGAATCATCATTATAAGCTTGGTTTTCATTCCCTGACATTGAAGGATATTCAATTTTCTTATTTTCATCTAAAAATTCTATATTTTTTGAAATAGTGTTTTCTTTGAATTTAGATTTAAAAATATCTATATTATTTTTTGATGAATAGTTCATTTCTATAAGTTTATGATTTGATAATTTATCAACATGTTCATTGTTGTATATATTCATACTTTGTGATACATTTTCTATATTTAATGTAATTTCTTTTTTATTGGCATCATTTAAATTTTTAATTAAGTCGTCATAGTAATCTTTTTTTATAACTAAATTACTTCCATTAAAATTAGAATTACTTTTACTATTTACTTCATAATTTAAACTAAATAATTTATTAAAAAAATCTTTTTTTATAGAAAATAATGGTACGTTATTATATTGAATAATATATGATAAATTACTCTCAAATAATTCTATTAACTTATTAAAGTCAAAAATTTTAAAAAGATTATCATTCGGGTTAATATTAACATTTGTATCAATTTCAACATTTGTATTTTTTTTAATACTTATATATTTTGAAATTGTTGATGTATTAATTAAACCATAATTAGTTCAATTTATATTTTTATCAAAATTTTTATCATTGATATTTTTATTATAAATACCAATATCACTTTCATCTTTTGTTTTTCTATAGTCTATTAAGTTACTAGTAAAATTTTTATTTAACTCTTTTACAAGAATATTTCATATATTTTCTAATAATGAATTTATCATTGTATTTTCTTTAAAATTACTTAATATTTCATCATTATTAAAAATTTTTAAAAAATTTTCGTATGAAAAATAATCATTCAATCTAGAATTAATATAACTAGAATTTGCTAAATCTATATCTAAATTAAATCAACAATGAGAATTACCGTCAGTTCCAGGTTCAAGTATTTTAATATCTATTCCGCTAGATGATCCATGATCATTCCCTCAAAATCTAACGTCAAAATTTGCACCTAAAAGTCTACTTTTAGTGTATGCGTTTTCACATACGTCTCATAAATTTCATTTTCCTGTTCAAATTTCAAATTTATTTTCAAAATTACTCTTTTTTAAAAAACAATTAAACTCTGAAAGATCTTTATATTCTAAATTTTTATATACTAATTTTTTACTATCAGAAGAAAATTCTATTTTGTTTTTATTTCTTCCATAATATGAATTTCTATCAAAATTAACTTTTTGAAATTCATAATCTTTACCATCTCATTTTCCATCAAGTTTTACTTCAACATTTCAATCTGATTCATCTAATAGCAATTGGTTTTTCATCATTAAGTATTTATTTAATAAATAATCAACTAATTCATAAGTTGCATATTTATAATTGAAAAAATCATGAATTTTATTTGAAAATGTTTTATTATTATCTCTTCCATATATATCTAACGAAAATCCATTATTTGTAGAGACAGCATTTTTAAGAGCTAATATTTTAAATTCATTTATATCTTCTTGACTTGTTGGATTTATAAATAATTCTTCTCCATCAATATTAATTTTATTATACATAATTGGAGTAGAATTAGTTTTTTGTAACATTGATTCTTTAGCTTCTTCTCTAGAATCAAATAAGTTACCATTTAAATCATCATATTTATATTGAATTAAACCAGGGTTGATAAAACTTTTCTTAGCTTGATCATAATTTCAAGTGTAATCACCTAATGCATTTTTATAAGCTGGTTTTATTTTAGATTTATCATATTTTCTTAATTCATTAATATTAAGTCTTCCAGTTTCTAAATCAAATATTGCTTCTTTAGTATTTCCAATATATAAATCACTATCTATTGGATGATATTTATTAATAGCATATTTAGTAACATCATACATGCTATTAAAGTATCTATTATCATACATATAGTATGAATTATCTGTTTTTCTAGATAAAGCATTATTTAAAACTATGTTGTTTTTGCTATTAATTGCATTTGATACTTTAGGTAAACATAAACCTATAGGAGTTAGTGCTACTAATCCAATTGATAAATATTTTAATTTATTTCTTCTCATATTATATTACCTCACTATTATCTAAAACTCATTTTAGATATTCATCTAAAGAATTAAATGTATTATTACCTAATGTATATGTTTCTAAATATTCATCTTGAGAATATGCAATAAAGTTACATTGTTGCATATATCATTTTAATGCATCTGATTTACTATAGAAATATTTTCTATAACCATTATCAAGTTTTACTTCATAAATATTAAAGTAATTTATATTAGTTTGATATTCTGAAAATAATTGATTACTATGTAAATCATTTTCTAAAATTGTTTTACTTTGTACATCAAATTTTTTATAAAATAATTCTTTTAATTCGCTAACTGGTTCAATTATTTTATCCTCTTGATTTGGATCTACTACTATATAATTTTCATTATCATTATAACTAAATCCAGTTGATGATGTTCATGACTTACCTGGTAATTTATAAGTTGGTAGTGATCCATCATCACTATTATCATCTTTATATATTGGCATATTATTTTGCAATGTTGGTGTCATTGCAATTTTAACTGGTTTTATTTTAGAAACTAAATCTTCAATATTTTTCTTTTGAGCTTGTTGCTCATCAAAAGTAAATCCGTTTGCATATGTATAAATATTTTTATTCACAATTTTTTCATCATTTATAGTTATTCTTCTATAAATATCATCAATTAAATCATCGTTTTTATAATCTAATTCTCCTATAGATTCAAAAATGTACTCTGATTTATTTATATAATTATCATCTAATTTATCAAATGTATAAACTTGTTTAATTGTGTCATTATACTTAAATCTGTCATTTAAAATATCAAATAATTGATCTCTTTTAAGTGTTTGTAAATCTGGATATTGTTTACCATTATAATAATATGCATTATTAATATGTTGCTTAGTTACTTGAATAGGAGTATTCATTTTCATACTAGAAATATCATTTTTAGAAACAGTTAGAAAACCAAGAAACATAGTTTGTTCACTACCACCATTTCAAATATATTTAGCTCCTTCACATTCAAATTGATAAGCAAATTTAGTTGTTTCAGGTGTAAAAAATTCTAAAAGAGTAAAAGCAATATTTAAATATGGTATTGCTTTAAATACATTACATATTTTTCCTGTTAACTTATTTAAATCATCTAGAGCATCTTTAATAGAGCTAGAAATATCTAAAAAAGTAGTAATAGTTTCTCTTCCTATATTTGTTTTATTTCAAGCATTAATTGTTTCATCAGTAGGTGAAACAGAATCCTTTGCAAAATTTCATGATAACAAATTAGGGATAGTTTTTATTATTTCATCTGAACTCAATTTAGATAAATAATTTGTATTGTAATCAATTCATTCTTTTATTTTAGATTCATCAGATAACTTAAAAGGAACAAAACCATTGAATTTATTATTATTAATTCTATAAGCTAATTTTAAATTAGCAAAAACTGAAAAAGTAATGTTATCATCATTTGATTTATATAAATTAAAAATAGCACTAAAAAAATATGATGATGTATTGTAAAAAGGAGAATTAATATCTCAATATAAATCTAAATAAGATGATTCACCATTCTCAAATGCTTTTAAATTAGATATAACTTTACTAAAAATATTATCCTTAAAGACTTGTTTTTTCATCACCAATTCTACAGACATTTGTTCTAATAAATCATTACTTATATTTTTATTTGTATTATTAAAGTATATTGTTTTACATAAATCAACAAATTTATCTTTGTTAGCAGTAGTTAATGTATTTCATAAATTTACATAATCATTATAATAACCATTAATTTGGTTAAAACTTTTCGATATTGTTTGAACTAATTCAGAACTATATGATAATGTATCTGGCATATACATACCATAAAATGTAGCTGCTGGTAACATTTCAATAACATTTATAAAATTAGGATATTCTTGATTTATTATATCTACAAATGCTTCTATATCTGTATTTAAATCAAAAGTTGGGTCTCCAATTTTAAATAGTTTTTCAAATGATAATTTTCCATATACACTATTAGAATTTTTAGGTTTTAAAAAATTAGATGGAACTATAGAATATAATCTTTTATCAAAAGTTTGTGCAACTTTTTTATAATATTGATTAGTTACTTCTATTAAATTTTGATCTGAACAAGTATAAATTAGTTCTTCTAATGTTTTTATATATAAAATTGGCAATTTATAAAATGGACTATATCTCTTACCGTTTTTCATAGTGTTATATAAATTAATTACTTGATTATAAACATATGGATTTTTATAATTTAAGTAATCAAAATATTCTGTAGTTTCATTTTCTATTTCGTATAATCCAAAAGGATATCTTGAACTACTAGATTCTTCTAGTAGAATGTCCATGAATCCAGTTAATAAACTAACTATTTTTTGATTATCATTAAATCCTCAAGTGTCTCCTTCAACCCTAGATCAACAATCTACATCAGTTATATTCATTAATGCTGTGCTTCCTTTAGTATAATATGGACCAAATAGATTAAATTCATCTTCTTTTTTTAAATCTATTAAATAATTAC
>CASEQO010000133.1 GCA_949290035.1 uncultured Mycoplasmataceae bacterium | reverse complement strand
TTCAACATCTTTATCTTTTAGTTCATTTTTATTTTCTTCAGAATTTGAAGAACACAATTTAAGTAAATTTAAGAAATTATTATTTTTTATTTCATTTTTTATATACTCACGGTATTCTTCTGAAAAATATACCTTAAAATTAAATTTTCCTTCACTACCTTCATCATTAATAATATTTTTTAGCAATCTAGATATTACACATTTTTTATCAGATTTAAATTTTAAAATTGATTGAAAAAATCAATAATCATAAAATTCTAGGCCATAAAACTTTTCATTTTCATATTCTTCTATTATTTTATCATTAAACAATGAATTAGAAAAATTAGTGGATTTAATTAAAAATGAATCATTTTGTTTTTCTAATAATCCAATACCGAATCCTCTTGCTAAACTTTTAATTCTACTTATCCCTGAATTTATTTTTTTACTATTTTTATTTTTGTAAATATTTTCTTCATCTCACTCTTTTATAATATCAATTTTACTTTTTAATAAATCATTATTTCTATAAAAATAGTTAGCTAACATTAAGTAAGCATTTTTATAGTTAGTTCTTTTATATTCTGATCTACCTATTTTTAATAATGTTGGTTTATTCATAATTACCTCATATTAAAATTTCTATATCTTCTTTTGATTTTGATGTTCTTTGATAATTTGAATTTTTATAATTAATATCTGAAATACATTTTCATTTAATTTTATCTTTATTTTCGTTTATTAATTTTATTAATAAATCATTTGTTTTTCCTTTTGATTCTATTACATTAGATAAACATCATTTATAATTTTTATCAAGAAGAATTTTCAAACATTTTATCAATTTATCTTCACAGTTGTTAGTTCACGATGAATTATAGGTTGCATTGGATAATAAATACGGAGGATCAAAATAAAATAGTGTTTTATCACTACATAGATTATTCGTAGCTCATAATACAAAGTCATAAAAATCTTTTGAAGTTGTTTCTATTTTTTTGTCTTTACAATTTTCTACAAATTTTTTAATTTTTTTCTCTTGGTAGTTATTTCAACAAAATTTTCCTACAGGAATGTTAAATTCATTTTTTGAGTTAAATCTTATTTGTTGGTTAAATCCATATAATACTAAAACAAAAAGTTCTTCTATTTTTTTTGATTTATTGAATGAATTTCTTAATGCATAATATTCTGTATTATATTTTCTAAATTCTTTCACTGGTAAATTATATTTTTTTATAATTTTTTTTGTATTATTCAAAATGATATTTCAATCATTATTTAATAAATATTCTAATAATGATGATAAAAAATTATCACTATCATTTAATCAATATTTTTTTGCAGACTTATACGAAGAAGTTACAATAGCACTACCTGCGAAAGGCTCAACAAAATTGTCAATATTTTTTTTAGGAAAATTACCAATCAATTCATTTATCATTCTTCATTTATTGCCTAAATGATTAAATGCAGGTTTTGGGTAATTTTTTTTTAATCTTTTAATTGATTCTTCATAATATGCTTTGTTTTTTTCGCATGCAATAAAATATCTATCCAATTTATCTGCTGTTACAGAAATTACTCCAGAGCCAGAAAATAAGTCCAATATTAGGTCTCCTTTATTTGAATGTATATTTATTAAATCCTCTATTAATTTTTCAGGTTTTTCAGTAGGGTGGATCCTCGTAGTTCCTGGCGGAGAACAAATGAATTCGGGTTTTAAATAGTACTTATTCTTTTCTTTATTAAAAGTTCATTTCGCTCCTTTTTTAGTTGCTCATAATATAAATTCGAAATCTGTTACATATCTTCTATTTGTGTTTCTGGGCATAGGGGCCGGTTTAATTCATCTTATTAAATCTTTTATTTCGAATCCTTCAAATTCAAGTTTTCTCGAAATTATACCCATATTTTTTCAATCGTTAAAAATTAAAATTGATCCGTTTTTTGATAAAACATTAGATATACCATCGAGTCACGATAGTTGATTAAAATCTTTATCTCATTCTCCAAAATCTATACCAGATCTTCCGATTGTTTTAAAATTATTTTTTCTTGAAATATTGTATGGAGGATCAGTTATTATTAAGTCAACTTCTATATTTTGTTCTTTTAATTTATTAAGAAGTTTGATGCAATCCATGTAATATATCTTATTTTTCTCCACATAATTACTATTATCTTGACTTTTTTTCATAAATAGTATATTCTTGCTATATTTATCAATGTTGCGTGAAGCAAAGTATATATTTTTCAATATATAAAAGTAATAAAAAGGAAAATAAATAACCAAAACGTTTTCGTTAAATTTTTATTCAATTTTTATTAAAAAATAAATATTTTAAAAATAATTTTTTTATAAATAAAAAGTAGTATAATGTAGTTGTTATTATATAAAATAGGGGTTTTAAAATGAAAACATTTCCACAATGAAAAGGTTTCAAAAAAGGAAACTGATGTAGTGAAATTGATGTTAGACAATTCATTCAATTAAACTACACACCTTATGAAGGTGATGATAGTTTCCTAGTAGGACCAACTGATGCTACAAATAAATTGTGAGCAAAAGTTATGGAATTAACTAAAAAAGAACTTGCTAATGGTGGAGTTCTTGATATGGATACAAGAGTATCAGATATTGATATTTTTGATGCAGGGTACATTGACAAAGATTTAGAAAAAATCGTTGGTGTACAAACTGATGAACCATTTAAAAGAGCATATATGCCTATAGGTGGTATTAGAATGGCTCAATCATCAGCTAAATCATATGGATTTAAAACTGATCCAAAAGTTGATGAAATATTTGAAAAATACAGAAAAACTCATAATCAAGGTGTATTTGATGCATATACTGAAGAAATGAGATTAGCTAGAAGAACTCATATTATTACAGGTTTACCTGATGCATATGCAAGAGGTAGAATTATTGGTGATTATAGAAGAGTTGCTCTATACGGTATTGATTTCTTAATTGAAAAGAAAATGGAAGATAAAGCTAATTTACCAGATGTAATGAGTGATGATGTAATTAAATTATCTGAAGAATTAAGTGAACAAATTAAAGCATTAAAGAAAATGAAAAACATGGCTAAATCATATGGCTATGATATTTCAAAACCAGCAACTAATGCAAAAGAAGCAATCCAATGAACTTACTTTGGATATTTAGCTGCTATTAGAGACCAAAATGGTGCAGCTATGTCATTAGGTAGAACATCTACATTCTTAGATATTTATATTGAAAGAGATTTAAAAGCTGGAATTATAACTGAACAAGAAGCTCAAGAATTAATTGATCATTTCATAATGAAATTAAGAATCGTTAAATTCATGAGAACACCTGAATATAACCAATTATTCTCAGGTGATCCAGTTTGAGCTACTGAATCAATTGGTGGTATGGGTATTGATGGAAGAACTCTAGTTACTAAAACATCATTTAGAGTTATTCATACATTATCAAACATGGGACCAGCTCCTGAACCTAACTTAACAATTTTATGATCTGTTCATTTACCAATGAACTTTAAAGCATTCTGTGCTAAATACTCTATATTATTTTCATCTATGCAATATGAATCAGATGATTTAATGAGAGCTACTCATGGTGATGATTATTCAATTGCTTTTTGTGTTTCTCCAATGAAAGTTGGTAAACAAATGCAATTCTTTGGAGCAAGAGCTAACCTTGCTAAAGCGTTATTATATGCAATTAATGGTGGTCATGATGAAATTCACCCAGAACATAGATTAGGTCCAAAATTATCTATAGTAGAAAAAGGTAAATATTTAAAATATGATGATGTAATGGATAGATTTAAAGAAGTAATGAAATGATTAGCAAAATTATATGTTAATACTTTAAATGTAATTCATTATATGCATGATAAATATTATTACGAAGCTGCTGAAATGTCATTATATGATACTCAAACACATAGATTCTTTGCTACAGGAATTGCAGGATTAAGTGTAGTAGCAGACTCATTATCAGCTATTAAATATGGTAAAGTAATGCCAGTATTTAAAGGTAAATATGTTAAATCATTTAAAACAACTGGAAATTATCCAAAATATGGAAATGATGATGACAGAGTAGATAATATAGCTATTGAAGTAGTTAAATTCTTCATGAATGAAATTAGAAAACATAAAACATATAGAGATTCTGAACCTACAATGTCTATATTAACAATTACTTCTAACGTTGTTTATGGAAAAGCTACTGGAGATACTCCAGATGGAAGAAAAGCTGGAATGCCATTTGCTCCTGGTGCAAACCCAATGCATGGTAGGGATACAAAAGGTGCAGTTGCATCATTAGCTTCTGTTGCTAAATTACCATTTAAACATGCTGCAGATGGAATTTCTAACACATTCTCAATTATTCCAAATGCTTTAGGTAAATCAGATGGATTTGTAATTACTTCTGGATCATCATTAGATGTTTGTGTAGTTGAAAAATCAAAAAAGAAACCATCTAATAAATCTAAAACTACAAAGAAAAAATAATTAGATAACAAATAAAGAAAACTTAAAATGATTATTCATTTTAAGTTTTTATTTTGTAGTTAAATAAATTGTTAATAGAAGATTTATTTATAAAATATTTTATTGTATGTTTTTTATAAATCATATTTATTTAAAATAAATATTTAAGAATAATGTTTGCATTTAAGTTGTGGAAAATTGCACAAGCAAATTGCGGAAAATTGCACAAATTAAATTATAATAAATCAAGGAGATAATTATGCAATTTAGCAAGAAATTATATAAAAGAAGATTAATAGATGAAAAAATAGAAGAATATTCTAAATTTTTTAAGTGTTTATTAATTGAAGGCCCAAAATATGTGTAAAACATGAACATCTACAAATCACTCTAAAAGTAAAATAGATTTATCCAATTTAGACACATTAAATTTAATATCAACAAATTTAGATATGATTTTAGCTAATAATAATAACAACTTTCCCATTTTAATTGATGAATGGCAAAATGAACATAAAATATGAGATTTTATTAGAAATAGAGTAGACTTATCAAATAAAATGAAAAATTTATTTTAACTAGATCAACGTCTTTTAATAGAATAAGAAATAAAAATAAAATATTACATTCAAGGGTAGGAAGATAATTTCAATTAAAATGTTTACTTTAAGTTTATATGAATCCCAAGAATCTACAGGAGATATCTCTATTAGAGATATGCTTAATAATAAAAAAGTTTATGCTAGAGTT
>CASEQO010000132.1 GCA_949290035.1 uncultured Mycoplasmataceae bacterium | reverse complement strand
TAATTTCATTAATAGATTTAACTAAAAATAGCGAAGTTGTTCCTCCAGATGCAATTAATGATAAAAACGGATAAGATATATTTTCTTTTTTATTTATAAAAGGGCTAAATATGTGTCCATTAATATGATTAACTTTTATAACTTCTTTATTTAAAATTAATCCTAATGATTTAGCAAATATTTTTCCTATGTGCAATGATCCTGGTAAACCAGGTTCGTTTGTGTATGCTATATAATCTATTTTATTTAAGTCATATTTATTTTTGATATCTTTTAATAAAATAGAGATAGATTCTTCGTGTTTTCTTGATGCTATTTCTGGTACAATACCATTGTATTCTTTTAAAAAACTTTCAGAAGAAATCTTGTTACTATATACATCAACACCATTTTCAATAATACTTATAGCAGTATCATCACAACTTGTTTCAATACCTAATATTATCATATTGTTTTATCCTTAATTTAATGCTTTCAAAAAAGCAATTTGCATTGACTCTTTTTGAATATCTGATATTGGTTTTTCTACAAGATTTAATATATTTAATGAACTAGAATCTATTTTTAATAAATCTACTATTTTGTTTGCATTAACTTGATCATTTCATAATTCATAGTTTATATCTGTTACTTTGTCATATATATCTTTTAATGGTGGAGTATAGTTTACATATTCAAAATTTGTTAATGTTCAATCATCTTCATTCAAACAAACTTTTTTTAAAATATTATATATTTGCTCTTGATTAGCTTTTGTATTTTTATTAATAGTAACCATATCCAACATTATAAGTGTATTTGAAGGTCTAATAAAATTTAAAGAATTATCAGGGTTATCATAATACATGTCTCCTCCAAGCATTGAATAAACCAAATCTCCATTATAAAGAATTGAATATTTTGCTCCGTTTGGACTTGCTATACTATTTAATACTTCTCCTGAGTCAGTTCTAAAAATCATATGATTTCCAAATTTTTTTAAATATTTATAATCACTATAAAAATCATCAATTGATTTTACGTTATTTTCAGGATTAACACTGTCTTTATTATTTCTTAATCTAGAAATACCATAAAGTGTTCTTTCATCTTTTACAGATATTATTTCACCATTTACGTTCGATTGATTTAATTCAAGTCAATTAAATAATTCTGATCATGATTTTAAATTAAACAATTCATTAGTTTTTTTGTTTTGTTTAAATCCTAATACTACATCTTGTAAAAAATATGGTATTCCATAATCTAATAAATTATCATATGTGCCATCATTGTTTAAATCATATGTTTCTGATAAAACTTTTTTAACTGGATCTGTAAATAAATTTAGAGCATCTGTTGAATTATTTATTCCTGTAATATTAAATTTTGATCAATCAATTTTTTTAACTTCATTTCTTTTTATCATATTAACTAATGTATATGATGTAGGAATTGCAATATCATAATTTTCAGAAAACCTTGATTCTAATTCTTCAGATGTTCCATAAGTTTTGTATGAAACATTATTTTCTGATGTTAATGATTGTTTAAGTTCTGGAGAAATATAACTTTCAAAATTTGCAAAATAAATTTTAGAACTATTTTTATCACTTATTGAAATTCCAATTAATGCTCCAATTGAAGCAATTGCTCCAATCCCTAATATTGATAACAAAATTATGGTTGAATATTTTTTACTTTTTCTCATTTTTTAGACTCTTTTCTTTTTTAATTTTTAATAATGAAACAATAAAAATTGAAACAAAAATAATTAAAACAATTATTGCACCAAATGAAACAATTCAAGCTTTTATACCCTTTCTAGAATTATAAATAGCTGTACCTATTGTATCAATATTTCCTTTAACTAATGAAGTTATTATGAAATCATCAAAGCTCATAATTGATAATAAGGTAATAGCTGAAATAATTGATAATTTAATATTTGGAATTATTATCATAAAATATGTATACATTTTTGAATAACCTAAATCCATAGACGCATTCAAAATATTTTTATTAACTTTATTTAAACTTGGATATATTGTAATAATCCCATATGGAACACAAAAAGATATATGAGATAAAATGATAGTTAAAAATCCAAAATTTAATCCAATTGATAAAAACACAGAAGAAAATAACATTAATAAACTAATTCCTGTAATAATATCTGGAATAGATATATTTATATTAGAAAGACCCATAATATATTTTTCAGTTTGTTTTCTACTTGTTCATATTCCTATACATGTAAAAATACTTATAAACAATGATATAGGAACAACTACTAATGCTATTAAAAATGAATTTAATAGTGAATTTAAAAATTCATCATCACTAAATAAATTAATATAATTTTCACCAGATATTTCTAAAAAATTATTAGTAATATTTCCTTTTTCGTTTGGAGAAGTGAAACTTAAACAAACTATAAATACTAAAGGGATATATATTATTGACAATATAAAAAATATATATGATTGTTTTATAAAATTAAATATTTTATTGCTATTAAATAAAAATTTCATTTTTATCCTTTAACTACGTTAATTTTTTTATTTCTTAAAAATAATTTAATTTTTTTAGGTATATAAAAAAATAACAAAAATAAAACCACTAATAATAAACATAAAATAAGACTTAATGATGATACAGTAGATAATGCTATATCATTATTTTTAGCTTTATTACCTATATCTAAAATTATTCCACCTATCATTGCACCATCATTTGAATTATTAACGAATTCTGAAACCCCAGCACTGCATAAAGACGTAATAAAAACTATAAATAATCCTGATAGTATTGCTTGATATGTATAGGGAATTAATACATATATAAAAGTATCAAATTTATTTCTCCCTAAATCTTTACTAGCGTTTAATAAGTTATTTGGGAATGATTCCATTACATTATATATAAGCAATATAAATACAGGTAGTGAATTATAAACAAGAGCTAATATAGTGAATATTTCTCCATATGTACCTTGAGGTTGTCCTGCCATAGCATCAAATATAGTTTTCAAACCAATTAATTTTATTAATGTACTAAGTCATAATGGAGCTGTAATTAATATTATATTTATAACCTTTAAAGTTGAAGACTTTGTTTTAGATAAAAAATAACCAAATGGAAATCCTATTACAAATACCAAAACAACTATAGCTATAGAAACTCCTAATGAAACACCTATTTTTTCTCAAATAAATAATTGTCCATTAATTGATCATATATCACCAACTGTTGCTTCTTCATTATGTTTAAAAGAAGATATTATTGTTATAATAAAGGGAATGATTAAAAAAATAAGTGAAAGTACCAAAAAAGGTATAATGTACAATCAATTAATATTTTTAAAATAATTTTTTATTTTATTCATTTTCACATTTTTCCATTATATGCATATCTTCTATATCTCATGATAAATGTACGTCTTTGTTGATTTCTATTTTGTTTATTGATTCAATATTTAATATAAAATCATCAACTTTACATTTTACATCTCACAATAATCCTTTATATATAACATCAATAACTTTTGCTGTTATAAATGCTTTCTTTTTATCTACAACATCAAAATCTTCTGGTCTTATCATAATATTAACATCTGTGTTAGGTTTTATTTTTTTGTATTGATCATCAATTTTTATTGACTTACCAAAAATGTTAACTGTATTATTTTTTTCAATTTTAGAGTCTATTATATTTGCTCTTCCTATGAAACTAGCAATTCATTTATTAGAAGGTTTATCATAAATTTCCATAGGTGTTCCTATTTGTTCTATCTTTCCTTTAGACATTACTACAATTCTATCAGATAAAACTAACGCTTCTTCTTGATCGTGAGTTACTAATATAAAAGTTAAACCAAGTTCTTTATGAAGTCTTTTAATTTCAATTTGCATTTGTTTTTTAACTTTTGCATCTAAAGCACTTAATGGTTCATCTAAAAGTAATATATCTGGTTTTATAACAATAGCTCTTGCTAAAGCAACTCTTTGTTGCATACCACCAGATAATTCTTTTGGATATTTATTTTCTTTTCCTTCTAAACCAACTAATTTAATAACTGAAGATAGTTCATCTTCTATTTCTTGTTTTGTCATTTTTCTAGTTAACATTCTTTTTTCATATCATTCTAATTCACTTGCAGAATAATTTTGTCAATATGAAACTCAATAATCTAAATCATTATAATAATTTTCTAAATTTAAAATTTTTCTATTTATTTTTGTTATTGATCTATATGATTTTTTTAATAACAAAAAATCATATATGATTTTTGTTTTTTCATCATTTTTATTTTTTTTATAACTAAACTTAATTTCTTTTTTAAAATGAAAGAAAGTTAATAAATCATTTAAAAAATCTTTTATTTTAATGTTAAAAGGCATTGATGAATAGAATCCTTCATTATATTTAGATTCAAAATCTTCAATTATTTTATTAATTATTTCTAAATAATCGTCATAATTTACATCTTTTAATTTCTTTAAATTTTCATTTTGATCTATTTTTTGATTTATTTTATCTAATTCTTTTTTTAAATTTTCTTGTTTTTTATAAATGCTTTTTAAATTATTATTTGCTTTTTTATCGGCTTCTTTTATTTTTTTTTCTACTTCTTTACTTATATCTTTTTCAAGATTATCTATTGGTAATCTCATTAGTTTTAAACCGTATGCAATATTTTCTTTTACAGTCATATTTGGAAATAATGCATAATCTTGAAAAACAGTAGATGTAGGTCTTCTTTGAATTTTTAGATCTTTAATATCTATTTTGTTAAATAATATTTTTCCTGATGTTGGTGATTCAAAACCAGCTATCATTTTCAACATTGTAGTTTTTCCACATCCAGAGGGACCTAATAAAGTTATAAATTCACCCTTTTTTATATCAATATTAAAAGACTCAATAGCTTGATATCCATCACTGTAAGTCTTTTTTATATTTTTTATTTCTAACATTCTATAAACTCCTTTTATTTTTTATAAGAGCATTTATCAAATAATTGAATTTTATTATTTGAATAAACTATAGTTTTGTTTTCGTTTAATTTATTTAAAATATTTGGACTGATATTATTAATTATTTTATAATTATCATTTTCTTCAATTAATTTAAGATTTAAATCATCTAAATTAATATTCATATTATTGATTAAATTTTTATTAATAATAATTTCAAATATATTTTTATTTACACTAGCTT
>CASEQO010000131.1 GCA_949290035.1 uncultured Mycoplasmataceae bacterium | reverse complement strand
TGATATGGGTTTTGAATCTGCATTTAGATTAGCTAAATCGACAAGAAAAACATTAAATATATATGATGAAGAATTAAGTGAAAAATTTCCAAAAATAATTAATGAAGATAAACATGTAGTAAAACTACTTGAAAAATATCATTCTAAATTAGAATTAAAATTATCTAAATTAAATTCTAAATTAGAGCAATTAAATGCTATAGAAATAGATCAAAATAAAAAACAAAAAATTGAAGAAATAGCAAATATTAAAATAGATAAAATTAATTCTAAAAAAGATTTTGTTTTAAATAAAATAAAAGATAATAATCAATGACATAAATATAAAATTGATTATGAATTAGCTTATAATCTAGCAAAACTAGAAAATTCTAAAAATAAATTAGAAATGAAAAAAGAAAATAAAATTAATAATGTAAATAAAAAAATAATATCTAGTACATATGTATCTAATTATAATAAATTACAACAAATTGATGGTCATGTTATGCTAACTAATTATTATAATGACATATGAACTAAATATGATGAATTAATATCTAAAAGAGTTAGTGATGATTTAGAAAGAAAAATAGATTCATTAACATTAGAAATTAATAATAAAACTAATAAACTAAATAAATTAACAAACTTTAATAACATCTTAAAGTAAAAAAGTTAATAAATATTTCTTATATTTCCTATATAAAATTATTAAAAAATAGTAAATAATTTTATATTTGAGATTAAGTAGTTAATAAACTTATTAAAGTTAAAGAAATAATTTTAAAAAGATGTATGTATTTATACACATCTTTTTTATTTAAATTTAAAACAAAAAGTTAATAAATAGTTATATAATTTTCTATATATTGTTTTATATATTATGAATTACAAAAAAATAAATTTTAATAAAATTATTGATAATAAATTTATTCATTGGTTTAAATTTTTTATTAATAGTCATTGAACAACACCATTTAAATTTATGTTGTTTTATATTTTATTTATTTTAATTGGTGCTTGTTTATTGTATTTACCAATTTCTCTTGAACATGGGTATTCAAGATTTTCTCCTTCAGAAAATTATAATCAATATGTAGAAAGTGGAAAATTGACATTTTGAGATTCTATGTTTATTGCAACATCTGCATTTACTAATACTGGACTATCGATAACAGATGTTAATTATACATATTCATGATTTGGAGAATTCATATTATATGTATGAATCCAATTAGGTGGGTTTGGATTATTATCTTTTTTCTATATTATAGGAAAAACAATTAATAGAGTTTATACAAAAAGAAAAATAATTAGTATATCATTAGTAGGTTTAATAGAAAGAAATGGAACAAAAATATCTTCTTCAGGAAAAATACTAGTATCAATATTTTTAATTAACTTTACAATTCAATTATTTTTTTCATTCATTATTTCTTTTATTATTTATGCTCATCCATTTAATGATGTTTGATTAACAAGTGATGCTATTAATGGTTCAGCTATTAGTATTACTAATACTAATATAGAAGGATATCATAATTATGGAATATCATTATGAAAAAGTTTATTTTTAGTTGGTTCTAGTATTAATAATGCTGGATTTGATTTATTTGGATCATATTCCATTGCTATTTTTAGAAATGGAGTAGGAATATTAGTTCAAATAATGATAATGATTTTATTTATTTTTGGTGGTATTGGTTATATTTGTATTTATGATATACATTCAAAAATTAAATATTATTTATCTAGATTGTGAAATCTAATATCATTTAAATATTTTAAAAATAAATATAAAATAATAATAGAAAGACTAGATAATTTTAGTATTTTCACTAAAATATGTTTATGATCAGCATTAGTATTTGCTTTGATATCTATAATATTTGCATTTGCTTTTGAATATATTTCATCAAATTTTTTAAGTCAAAGTGATCAAATTAGATCATTAACATCTGAACAATCATTAAATTATTTATTTGATGGAAGTAGATGGAATCAAAATTTTTCTATAATATTTAATTCATTATCGACAAGATCTGCAGGTTATTGTACTGTTAATTGTGATGATTTACAATCATCAACTAAATGATTATATATATTGTTAATGTTTATAGGAACTTCTCCTGCATCAACTGGTGGAGGTATTAGAACTACAACTTTAATAGTATCTATTAAAGCATTAACTCAAAAAGCAAGAAATTTAGAATCAGCAACTATTTATAAAAAAAGAATACCTAAAAAATCAGTTATTGAATCTTTTCAAATATTTTTTATAGCTACAATAATGATCATTTTTTCTACAGTGATATTTTTTATATTTGAGGAAAGCGAAAATATAAAAGATGCAACTGATGTAGTATTTGAAATAGCATCGTCATTTGGTACTACTGGATTATCAAGCGGCATAACTAGCAACTTAAATTGATTCTCATTATTATTACTTATAATAATAATGTTTATTGGACAATTAGGTATATCAAATACATTAACATCACTTTCAAGTAAATATTCTTATAGAAATGCTAATTCATATCCAGATCTAGATTTAAAAATAGGATAATTGTGTATTGAAATAAAAATGATAAAAAATTTTTAAATAAAATTTTTAAAAAAAAATCAATAATAAATAAAATGAATTATAAATATGATGTTATTTATTCATATTCTAAAAAAATAGATGTTAAATGTATAAAAATTAAAACATTAGATCATTTACAAGATTGTTTATTTTTTACAAATTTTCAAGATCAAAATATTTGATATTTAATAAATGGGATAAAAAAAATAGATCAATCATGATATGATGAAAACAAAGAATATATCTTTTGTGATAAAAATCACAACATTGTTTCTATTATCACTTATGATAATAGAAATGAATTTGAAAATTTAGATAAATCTTGAACAAGTATATTTATTGTTCCGAGAGGATCAATATCATTTTATGAAATTGAACATAATAATATTTTATGAATTCAAAAATAGGTTTTATTATGACAACAAGAGATAAAACATATATAGTTAATGTTGGTAATATTCAAATCGGAGGAAATAACAATGTCGTTATACAAAGTATGACAAATACAAAAACTCATGATATTGATAAAACATTAAAACAAATTAATGAATTAGTAAATGAAGGATGTCAACTAGTAAGAGTTGCTGTTTTTGACAATGATGATGCTAATAGTTTAAAAGAAATTGTTTCTAAAAGTTCATGTCCAATAATAGCAGATATTCATTTTAATTATGAATTTGCTATTAAAGCCATTAAATCTGGAGTTGCTAAAATAAGATTAAATCCAGGTAATATTAATAAAAAAGAAAATATTATTGAAATAATAGAATTGGCTAAAAAAAATAATGTAGCAATTAGAATAGGGGTTAATTCTGGTTCGTTACCAGAAGATATAGTTAAAAAATATGGTGTAAACGAAAAAGCGATGATAAATGCAACAAAAAGGTATTTAAAAATATTTGAAGAACATGATTTTAAAAATATAGTACTATCTTTAAAATGTTCAGATGTATTGCTAAGTATAAAATCATATATGCTAGCAGCTAAGTATTTTAAATACCCATTACATATAGGTATAACTGAATCAGGGACATATTTTAATGGAACTATTAAATCATGTGCGGGTTTATCACCATTATTAATAAATGGAATAGGAAACACAATTAGAATTTCATTAACAGGAAATCCAGTTAGTGAAATAAAAGTGTGCAAAAAACTTTTAAATAGTATTGGTTTATATCCAAATTTAGTAGAAGTTATTTCTTGCCCAACATGTGGAAGATTAAACTTTGATTTAGAACCAGTTGTTAATGAAATAGAAGCTTATACAAAAGATATGAATTTTCCATTAAAAATATCTATATTGGGATGCGTAGTTAATGGTATAGGAGAAGGAAAAGAAGCAGATATTGGTATAGCTGGTTCTATTAATAAAGGAATAATTTTTATAAAAGGTGAAATATATAAAACTGTAAAACAAGAAGAATTAGTTCCAGAACTTAAAAAGTTAATAGATGAAAAATATAAAGAATTTTTAAGAACAAAGTAATAAATTAATTATTTAAAAAATGCTAAATAATGTAATTAATAGTCCAATCTTTTTTAAGATGATGGACTATTTTTGTTTAATTTATTTTATGTAAATTTTAATATATATTTTTAACAAATTTTTTATATAATAAATATTACATATCTAACTTATAATAAGTTTTTAATTTGGAAAAACGTTTCTACAAAAGGCCATAACCTTTTACTTATAAGTTATGTTTTAACTTACTTTTATTGTTAGATATGTAAAAAACATATTTGATGGTGAAAGGAAAAGATGAAATTAAATTTAGAAAACAAAACTTTTTATAAAAAAATAGATCATTTTTTTAAAATAGGTGATCGTAAATCAACAATTAAAAAAGAATTAATTGGTGGATTATCAATATTTCTAGCAATGATGTATATTTTAGCTGTTAATCCATCTATGCTTATAAATTCAAATGGAATAAATGAAAATCAAGAATATATTGCTGGAATTTTTTTAGGTACAGCTTTATCATCATTTATAGCAACATTTGCTATGGGATTATTTGCTAATGTTCCTATGGCATTAGCACCTGGAATGGGTTTAAATGCATTTTTTACTTATACAGTTGCAAGTTCAGATTCTTTTGGTTTAAATTATTATCAAGCATTAATATGTGTAATGATTTCAGGTATATTATATGCAATTATAGCCATAACCCCTGCTAGATTAAAATTAATGGAACTAATGCCTAAAAATCTAAAAACTATAATTGTAGTAATGATTGGATTTTTCTTGTGCTATGTTGGATTGGTAAATATTGGAATTGTTTCTCAATCAGGAGTAGCAACAGAAATAGGTCACAATTTTAGTCCAAGTAAAAATTCCCAATATCCAATAGTTATAATTGGAACATTAGCATTAATAATAGAAGTGGTTTTATTTTATTGTAAAGTAAAAAATTCAATCATTATTACTAGTGCTATAACAGTAATAATGTTATTAATAACATGAGCTATTAATTCAGAATTTACAATATCAAATGGAGTTCAAGCATTTTCTATTAGAGATTATGGTCAATTCTCATCTTTTGGAGAAATGGCAAAATCTATGTTTGATGGAAACAATTGAAAATTAACATTTATGAATCCTGCATCTTATGTAGCAATTTTTACATTTTTATATGTTGATTTCTTTGATACATCAAGTACATTATTTGCTATTGGTAAAAATATGGAACTTATAGATGATGATGAATTAAAAGAAACTAAGTGAATTAAATCAGCTAATTATGTTGATGCTGGTGGAACTATATGTGGAGCTTTATTATTAAATTCTTCAGTTACAGTTTTATCAGAAAGTGATATAGGTGTAAAATTAGGAGCTAGAACAGGTTTATCTTCAATATTTATTTCTTTATTGTTTTTAATATCACTAGCAGCATGACCAATTATGGGCCCATTTATGCCTATAGGAAGTTTCCAACCAGTTACAGGACATGCAATATTCTTAACTGGAATGTTAATGATAAGTCAAATAAGAACAATTGATTTTAATAAGTATTTAGATATTCCTATATTAATTATTACTGTAGTATTTGGAATGTTAGGATATTCTATATCATCAGGGTTATCATGAGG
>CASEQO010000130.1 GCA_949290035.1 uncultured Mycoplasmataceae bacterium | reverse complement strand
CAAATTTCAGCCGCGAGGGGGTTAACCCCCTCTCTCTTCTAAGGATTACAAAATGTCCTAGAAGGACATTTTGTTTAATAATTAATACTTCCAAAAGAATTAAAGAATAAAAAATATTATAATCATTTAAAATATAATAGTATTGAAAATAAACTTATTGGCCAATGAAATAAAATGAAAGGAAAATAATATGAATAAAAAATTTTATATTACAACACCAATTTATTATTCATCAGGAAAACCTCATATTGGTCATGCATACACTACTATAATGGCAGATTGTTTATCTAAGTATAAAAAGCTTATAGGTTATGATACTTTTTTTCTTACAGGAATGGATGAACATGGTCAAAAAATTGAGGAGACTGCAAAGAAAAATAATTTATCACCTCAAGAAATGATTGATAAAAATGCTATGATTTTTCAAGACCTTTGAAAAAAACTTGATATTAATTATGATATTTTTATGAGAACAAGTTTTGATGAACACAAAAAATTTGTTCAAGAAAAATTTACTGAACTATTAAATAAAAAATATATTTATTTAGGAGAGTGAAAAAGTAAATATTGTGTATCTTGTGAGGAAAACATTAATTCTTCAGAAGTTGTAAAAAAAGACAATAAATTTTATTGTCAATTTGGGCATGAATTAATAGACAAGAATGAAGAATCATATTTTTTAAAAGTATCTTTATTTAAAGATTGAATAAAAGATTTTTTTAAAAATAAAAAAGATTTTATTGTTCCACAGTCTAGAGTAAATGAACTTGTAAATAATTTTATTGATAATGATTTTAGTGATTTATCTATATCTAGAATTTCGTTTGATTGAGGAATAAAAATTAATGAAAATCCTAAACATGTAGTTTATGTATGATTAGATGCTTTATTTAATTATGTTTCAGCATTAAAAATGAAAAATAAATTTGATGAATTTTGATCTGATAAGTCTGAAAAAGTTCACCTATTATCAAAAGAAATTACAAGATTTCATTGTATTTATTGACCAATTTTTTTAAAAATGCTAGATCTTGAATTACCTAATAAAATTATTTCACATGGATGAATAATAACTAAAACTGGTAAAATGTCAAAGTCTCTTGGTAATGTTATAGATCCAATAGAATTAATTAGTGAATTTGGTACAGATGCAGTAAGATATTATTTTATGAAGGATTTATCAATTGAAAAAGATTCAATTTTTGATAAAGACTTATTAATATCTTGTTATAATTCTGATTTAGCAAATAATTATGGAAATATAGTTTCAAGAGTATCAGGAATGATACAAAAATATAGAGATGGTATAATTCCTAAGTTCAAAAAAACTAAAAATAAATTAAACATAGATTTTTATAAAAGAATAAATGAGTTTGTTAGTAAAGTTGAACAATGTATAAATTCATTAAATGTTAATATTATTGTAAATCATGTGCTAAATTTTGAAAACGATATTAATTTATTTATTGAAAATTTTAAACCATGAAATTTATTTAAAGATGGTAATAAAGAAGAATTAAATGAATTTCTAAATTTAATAAATGTAGCTGCGAAATTAGTAGTTTGATATTTATCTCCTATTTTAACTAATGCTACAAAAATAGCATGCGATGTTTTAAACTTCGATTTAAACAAATTTAATTATAAAAAATGAGAAAATTCTTTAAAAGAAGATGAAAATAAAAAAATAAATCCTAATGTAATAATTTTTGAAAGAATTAAAAATAAGGAATAATAATGGAAAACAAAGATAAAAAACAAGATGAAATTGTTAATCATTTAAAAACATATGGTTTTGTTTATCAAGGGTCTGAAATTTATGGTGGATTGGCAAATTCTTGAGATCTAGGCCCTTTGGGTGTTTTAATTAAAAATAATTTAAAAAATCTATGATGAAAACATTTTATAACTAAGGATCCTAATGTTGTAGGAATTGACACAGGAATTATATTAAATCCTAGTGTATGAAAAGCATCTGGACATTTAGATAATTTTTGTGATCCATTATTGGATTGTAAAAAATGTAAAAATAGATTTAGAGCTGATAAATTAATAGAAGAATTTGATAAAAAAATTATTGTTAATGAACAAATGCCATTATCTGAACTAGAAAATATAATAAATAAAAATAAAATAAAATGTCCTAATTGTAATAGTTTTGATTGAACAAATATTAGAAAATTTAATTTATTATTTGAAACATCAATAGGAAAAGTTGAAAATGATAAAAATGTAGTTTATTTAAGACCAGAAACTGCGCAAGGTATTTTTATTAATTTTAAAAATGTTCAAAGAACATCTAGAATGAAATTACCTTTTGGAGTTGGTCAAATTGGAAAATCATTTAGAAATGAAATAACTCCATCAAATTTTATTT
>CASEQO010000129.1 GCA_949290035.1 uncultured Mycoplasmataceae bacterium | reverse complement strand
CCTATCATGTACATTTTAGATATATCTAATGGTCATAAATATTGTTTAAAGTTACTTTCATCTAATAAAAATACATTATTAGGTTTTGCTAATTCTGATGCTGTTTTTGCTAAAAATTTATTATATGAAATTCCTATTGAACAATTTAAATTTAGTTTATTTTTAATTTTATATCTAATAGAATTAGCTAATTCTATTTCGTCTCTTGAAAAAAAATCATCTTTATTAGAAAAATCTAAATATCATTCATCAATCGATGCTTTTTCTATATTAATTGTAAAAGTTTTTAATATTGATTCTATTTTATTTGAAACATTTACATATTCTTCCATATCAACATTTAAAACTATTAAATTTTTACATAATTTTTCTGCTTGAAAAATTGGCATTGCAGCTTTTATACCAATTTTTTTAGCTTCACTATTGCAAGCAGATACAACACTTTTTTTATGTCTTCCTGCTACAACCATTGGTAGACCTTTTATTTCAGGATTTCTAGCTTCTTCGACTGATGCAAAAAAACTATCCATGTCAACTAAGAATATATTATTTTTCATAATTTATCTCTAAGTGAATTAAATATTCTTTATTATTTAATTTTGATCCTAATGTAGGAGATTCAACCATAGCTAATACTTTAATTTTTTTTTCATTACAAAATGAGATATAATCATCAATTATTTTTTTATGATATTTTTCAGGTACATATCCATCATGTTTAGATATTATTTCTTTACCTGCTTCAAATTGTGGTTTTAATAAAAAAATAGCCTCTATTTTGTAATTAAATAAATTTAATATTTTTTCAAGAATTAATTTTGAAGATATAAAAGATACATCACAAGTTATAAAATCAATTTTTTTATCTATCAAATTATTATCTATATATCTAAAATTTGTATTCTCTAAAATTTTAATGTTATTAATGTTTCTAAGACTTTTATGTAGCTGATTTGTTCCAACATCAATAGCATAAATATAATTACATTTATTTTCTAAACAAACTTGTACAAAGCCACCAGTTGAACTACCTATGTCAACAATGACCTTATCTTCTAAAACAATATTAAAAGTTTCAATTGCTTTTAATAATTTATATGCAGCTCTAGATACATATTTATTTTCACCCAATATTTCTATATTATCATTTTCTTTAACAATATAATTTGATTTGTTTAAAACATTTCCATTAACTTTTATATTGTTATTTTTTATCAATGATTGAGCAATTGATCTACTTTCTATTTTTTTGACTTCTACTAAATATTTATCCAAACGCATATGTATCCTTTAAAAAATAAGATACTTTTCAGCACCTTATTATTATCTAAATAAAAACTTCTTTTATGTTAAATTTTTTATCTATTAATACGAAATTAATTTTCTTACCAACAACAAAATCTCCATAATTATTAGATAACTTTAAACTTCTGGCAGTATTATATGAACTAACTTTTACTATATCACTTCAGCTACATTTAGTTATTTTCATAAAATATTTTAACATTCAATTAAACTTAATTCCAGAACCAGCAAGATTTGGCTTATCTTTTAAATAAAATCAATTACCTTTTTTTTCAATATCTAAATCTCCTAATTTATAAAATCCATCCTCTAAACCTTTAGAAGATAATGAATCAGTTATTAAACAAATATTATTTATATCAATATTGTCATATGTGTATTTAATAACTTTATTTGAGACATGAACACCATCTGCAATTAATTCAATACACAAATTTTTCTTGAATTCTTTATTAAAAATAGCATTAATAATTCCAAGCTCACCAGAATGAGAAAAACCACTCATTGCATTATATAGGTGTGTTACTCTTTTAATACCATTATTAAAAGCGAATTTTGCTTGTTCATAATTTGCATTGGAATGGCCTAAAGAAAATATAAAATCATTTTTATATTTAACCATCATTTTTTTATTTTGCTCTTCTGATGAATCAATAGTTAAAACTATATTTTTTATATTTAATTTATTTTTTATCATTTTTAAAAATTGTTCATCCATAAGAATAATTAAATCTTCTTCATGAGCTCCTTTTTTTGCTTTCGAAATAAAAGGACCTTCAAAATGTCATGTTAATATTTCAGGAAAATCTTTTTCTTTATGATTAATAATTTTTTTTATTGAATTTAAATTATTATATAACTTGTCTAATGATGATGTTACACTTGTACCTACAATACCTATTACACCTTCATTTTTCATACCTTTTAAATATTCTAGAAATAATTCTTTATTTTCTAAATCATTATCAAAAGAAAATCCAAAAGCACCATGAGTGTGAGAATCAATAAAACCTGGCATCAATATATTATTCTGACAATCTATACCGTCCTTAGAACATTCACCCTTATTAATACTTAAAAGTTTTTTACTTTTATCTTCTATTTCTATCCATCCAAAAAATTGATTATCTTTTGTTGTATTAACGCATTTTTATAAATCATATTCTTTTCTTTTATTAAATAATAAAATTAGTATAACATATTAAAATAAATAATAAATCTGTTAATTTTTTCATAAATTTTATTCTAAATTTAATTGTATTAAATAATAAAAAACAAATAATTAATCTAATAAAACTAGGTGTAAATACTAAAATAAATCTCATTTCTAGTCTTCATTTTATTCTAATTATTTGTAATTTAAGTACATATAAATATATCTATTATTAATTTTCTATAAAGTTAAATTCAATTTCCCCATTATTAATTAAACATTGAATTGATGTGATTTTTTTGTTTTTAATATTATCCATAATAACATTATATTTCTGAAACATTGACGAAGATAATTTATCAATAAAGACAGTTTCTAACTCAACAATAATTCCACGGCCTCCCATTTTTTTATCATATTTTTTTATCACTTCCTTTACAATTATTTCTTTAGCATTATTTTTGTATGTCAAGTCTATATTTTTATCCTTTTTTAGTTGTTCACCAAAACTTAATAATTTTGAATTAATGATATTTGAAATTATTCCTTCATTTGTAACAAAATTAAAAGGAACAATATTTTTATATCCTATTCTGTTTAAAAGTTCTGGTCTTCCAATTTCGTTTTTGAAAAAATTAGATACTGAACTTATAAAATGTTTATGAATTTCTTTATTTGAATCAATATTAATTTTATCAACATCTTTTGCACCAATATTTGATGTAAATATTATAAATGTCTCACTAAAATCTATAACTTCTCCTTGAGAAGATGTTAATCTACCATCTTCTAAAATTTGTAAAAATTTATCAAGAATTCTAGGATGAGCTTTTTCTATTTCATCAAAAAGTAAAATAGAGAATGGTTTTTGCTTAACAGCATTAGTTAATTCTCCACCAGAGGAATGCCCTACATATCCCGGAGGAGCACCGATTAATCTTTGATCACTATGCTCTTGGTTGAATTCGCTCATATCAAATCTTATTATTCTTGTTTCTTCTCCAAATACAAATTCAGAAATAGATTTTGCTAACTCTGTTTTACCAGTACCAGTTGGACCTACAAAAAATAATGCACCTTTTGGTTTTCTATTATTTGAGGATGAATGTAAAATTCCATTCATTCCTGTAAAACTTCTAATTAATGTTGATTTCACTATTTGTATAGCTTCATCTTGACCTTTAACTCTTTTTGAAAGAATTTCATTAATATTTTTCATTTTTTGTAAATCAATTTTTTCTCACTCAGACTCTTGTTTATTAAAATTTATTAGTTTATATAAATCTTTGAATGAGACTTTACTATTTGATAAAAATAGATTTGATTTTTTACTTATTTTTGCATATTGAAATATTTCTCTTAAAGACATTCCATCAGTATAAGTTATTACATCTCTATAATCTTGATGATCTATGTCTTTACATGTATCTATTAAACAATTAAATCTTTCCTTATATGCTTTATAAAATTCCTCTCTTTCATCTTTATTTGGGAGTAATAATGTTATAGAAGAATGTTCAATATTATTTCTATAAATTAATAGATTTATAAAATCTTGATTTCTAGCTATAATCACCAGTTTTAATTTAGTTTTATGTAAAATTGTTGCATTTTGATTTTCAAGGTTAGTAAATAATTCTACCAAGTTCGCAATTTTAGATTGAGAAGAACCTGATTGTTTTTCTAACAAAATATCTCCACAATCTATAATGTACAATCTTTTACCTAAATTATTTAGATCATCAATTATCTTTATTTCATTATTTATTTCATCTATAAAACTATCTAAATTTTTGCTTGTACTAATTTCTAAAAATTCATCATCTGAATTTTCATCATCTTCTTTTGAACAATTTTTATCAAAAAAGTTAACTATTCCATTTTTAGGTGTAAAAAATTTAATTGTATTATAATCAAGAAATTCACATTGTCTACAAATATGTTCAATTAAATTTATTATATTTTTGCTACTATCCACATCTAACAAATTAAATAATTTTTTGTATGAATTCATATTTGTATCAATTATTTCGTTAACGTTTCCAGAAACAAAAATTATATTTTTTTGTTCTATTTTTAAAGTTAATTGACTCAACGATTTATAAAATGACATATTTCTCCTATTTATTGTAAGTTATTTCTTTTTCCATTTCTCTTTCATTATATTCATAATCTCTTTTTATATTTTTCACTTCAATTTCAATATTTAGTTTTTTTAGGTCATTTATTAATTTTTCAGTTGTTTTTTCACAAGCATGACCAACATAATTTCCTAGTTTATAAGAAAAATTATTATTAGAATCTAATTTAAATTGAACTGTATTGTTATTTGAATTAACCATGTTAAATCTACATTCGATAGTATTTTCATTTTCATTAAATTTATAAACAGATTTAGAATTAATTTTAAAACCTTGTTTTCCTAATGTTTCAATCAACTTTTTCATAAACTCATTTAATCTTAAATATTCATTTTCTTTTGATTCAATTACAGCAAAATTATCTTTAATTAAATTTATATCTTTTTGATTTCTAACAATATTTATTAAATCTATCTTAATGGCATCAGGTATTAAAGAATTTCTAATTTGTTCAATTGAGTTATTTATATATTCATTTAACTTTTCTTCTTCTAATTTTTCATTTCCTATTTTTTCAATATATTTGTTAAAGTTTTCATTAGTTAACATAATATTATTTTTAGTTAAATATTCTATTGTTTCAATCGCTAAAACACCATGTTTTGACACTAAATCAAACTTGTTTATCTCACTAGTATTTATTTTTTCTATTATGCTATTTAATTTATTACTTTTAACAACAATATTATATAAGTTAGCTATTTGTTTCTCTATTGAACTAACCGATGATAATAATTGCACCTTTTCACCTTCGCTTATATAATTCCTTTTTATTATATTTAAAATAGTTTGAACATTATTTTCTAAATCATTTACTATTTCTCTTTCATTTTGATTAATATATTCACATTTTTGAATTTCTTTTATTTTATTTGTGAAATTATCACATGTTGATTTATATAATTGTTTATCATGATAACTTAATACAATTGTGTGACTCATTATTTATTTTCCTTTTTTTGTTTTTTCATGTTTTTTTAATTTCATCTATTATTTTTTCTCTATTTTCATCTAACCAATTAATGTATTTTTTATTCTTTTCTATATCTTTAATAATTTCTTCAATATCTCATTCATTAGAGATAGATTTTTTATCAGAATGTGCATATTGATTTCTGCAATTTCTAATTTCATCAAACATAGTTTTTAAATTACGTTCATTAATACTATTAGTTATATCTTTATTATCTTTTATTGATTCATCAATTTTTTTAATGTCTTTAGTAAGGTCTTCAAATTTAGTTATTAATTCATATCTAATCGATTGTAGATCGTTTTTTATATCGTCTTTTAACTCGTCTATTTTTATTTGAATTTTTCCTTTTATATCTTTAAATCATTCTTCAATATCCAAATCAAAAGATTTTTCAAAAATTTTGTTATTTAATGCTTTAAACTCAACTTTTAGTTCTAAAGCTTCACAATTTTTTTTATATAAATTTTCAAATTCTTTATGTAAATCATCTAAGGTAGTGGAAATATTTTTTTCTTTTATAGGATTTAATTTTAAATGCAAACAAGAAAAAATAATTTTTTGAAATAAAGCATCATCATCTTTTGTGCAATTTATGTTTTTAGAAAGAAAATATTTTTTAATAGAATTTTGATTATTTTTAAAAATCTTTTTTCAATTTTCCATTGATATATTATTTGATTTTAAACAAGTATAAATTAACCCTTCTTTCATATCATCATTTATTAATATTGAATTAACAGCATAATCTTTTATTAAATTAAATTCATTATTAGTTAAAAATTCCGAATTTTTAAT
>CASEQO010000128.1 GCA_949290035.1 uncultured Mycoplasmataceae bacterium | reverse complement strand
ATGTTTATGCTGATGAATCTAAATATAGTGATGAAGATATTATAAAAATATTTGATGAATTAGGTTATTTGTCATCTAAATTATAATGAACAATTTTATAGATAAAATTAACATTAAAAATAATATTAAATACAAATTAACTTTTGAAGGGATAGTTTTTACATTATTTCTAGTATTTACTATTATTGAATTAATTAATCAATTTAATAATCACCAAATAGTTTATAATATGGGGATACTAAGTATAGTATTCTTTGTTCTATCAACGTTTTTAGTATTTTATTTAGAACTTGATTATTTTAAACTTTATAAGCAAGTTAAAACATTTGATTTTTCAATGGATTTATTAATTGCTTTTGCAACACATCTAACTTATTTATTTTCTATAGTTATTTCTATTATTAAAATAGTTCAATATAAAAATATTAATCATTTAAATATGGAATTTTGAGAGGTTGGGTACTCATTATCATTTTTTATTGGTCTAGGACATTTAATAGAAAACAATTTAAGAATTAAATCATCATTAGGAATAAAAGAATTATTAAAACTACAAAATAAAACTGCTTTCATAAAAAATAATAAAAATGATTTTATTGAATGTAAGTCATCTGAAATTAAAATTAATGATGTTGTTAAAATTCTAAAAGGTTCATCAATTCCTACAGATGGTATATTAGTTTCTAACATTGCATATTTAGACTACTCATCATTATTAGGAGAGTCAATTCCAAGAAAAGTTAAAAAAGGACAAGAAATATTAGCTGGATCAATCGTTAATGATCAATATATTATTTATCAATGTACAAGATTAATGGAAGATTCAGCGCTTTCTAAAATAATTAAACAACTAGAAAAGATATTATCAAATAAATCTAATGTAGAAAGAATTAGTGCAAAAATTGTAAAAGTATTTTTACCAGTTACAATAATTCTTTCATTAGCCACATTTGTAATTTGAATGGTATTAACATTTAATAATTTATTTATACCTGTAGATCTTCCATGAGAGAAAGCATATGATAACACTTCAACAATAGGAAAAGTTCAAATTTCATTATTTCATATGATTTCAGTTTTAGTAATAGCTTGTCCATGTGCATTTGGAATTGCTACACCTGCAGCTATCTATTCATCATCATTTATTGCTTCTAAAAATAAAATATTGTTTTCATCTTCAAAAGTATATGAAACTTTAAATAATGTCAAATATCTTGCATTTGATAAAACAGGAACTCTTACTGAAGGGAAACCTAAAGTAATTAATGTATGAGGAAAATTAACTAATAAAGAAATGATATATAATATTGCTTCTAATTCTACTCATCCATTATCATCATCAATTAAAGAATACTTAGATGATTTTAAAAATAAAAATATAAATTTTAAAGATATTAATGAACAATCTGGAATTGGTGTATTTGCTAAACTAAATAAAGATGAATATTTTTTAGGTTCATTAAAATATGCTATTAACAAAAAATTTGATTTTAAAAATATAAATATAGATTTAAATACCATTGATAAAACAACAGTAGTTTTTGCAAAAAATAAAAAAATTATCAATATCTTCTTTATTGAAGATCAAATAAAAAAAGATGCAAAAGAAATTATTAATAAGTTTAAAAACATAGACATAAAAACCATTATATTATCTGGTGATACAACCAATAATGTTAATAAAATAGCAAAAGAAATTGGAATAGATTATTATTATGGTGATTTATTACCAATTCAAAAATCTGAAAAAATAGAAGAATTTAAAAAGCAAGGAAAAATTGTTTTTGTTGGAGATGGAATTAATGATATATTAGCTATTAAAAATGCAGATGTAGGAATGGCGTTTTCATCTGGATCTGAAATAACTAATTCTGTTGCAGATATTTCTTTATTAGAAAATGATTTAAAATTAGTTTATAAAACATTTTTTCTATCAAAAAGAACAATTTTAGCTATAAAGATTAACTTTTTATGAGCTGGTCTATTTAATGGTATATGTGTGCCATTATCAATGATAGGATTTATTCCTATATGACTAGGTGTTATATTAATGACATCATCAACAATATTTTTATTATTAAACACATTGTTATTTAAATATTTTAATAGTAAAAAAATCAAAGATATTTAATAACATAATTAACTACAATAAGT
>CASEQO010000127.1 GCA_949290035.1 uncultured Mycoplasmataceae bacterium | reverse complement strand
ATATAACATAAAAAAACAAAATAATAATTAAAAATTTTAATCATTATTTTGTTTAATCTTTTTAAAAAAAATAATTATCTCTTTATCAAAAATATCATTATTTATATAATAGGGGGTTTTATTAAAAAATTTGGAAGAATAATTTAAATTAAATTCATATATAATACTAGGAAACATTCTTTTTAATTGAAAATAATATTTCATTAAATTAGTATTTTCAAAATCAAAACTATAATTTATAACAAGTAATTTAGATTTAAGATTTATAGCATTAAGTAATTCATCTTCTAATTTATTTTTTGATGAATCTATTTTATTAAAAATAATTATTTGAGTATATTCACTATTTAAAAAAATATTATCTATATCATTAAAATCATCAAGAAATAATATTATATTTGAAAATTTTTCTTTTAATTTATCATACTTTAAATTAAAAATATTGTTGCTTGATATGTGTAAAATATTAATATTTTTTATAATCTTATAAATAGGTAATTCATATATATTATCGATTTCAAAATTATCATATACTTTATGTTTTAAATTTTCAAATCAATTAGTAGATGAACTATTAATTATTAATATATCGTTTTTATTTACTAATGATTTTGCAAAATTCATCAAATAATAAATATCTTGTTCATATCTATTTTTTATAATATATAAATTGTTCATTATTTAATGATCTCTTTTCACAATCTTGGATATTTATTATTTATTTCAGTAGTTTTTTCAAAAACTAAAATATTATGAGATTTATTATTAAATGTTTTATTAATAATTTTACACTCATCTAAATTAAATTCATTTATTATGAAATTTGATTCTTCAAGTTCAAATTCATAATTTATTGATTTAGGAGAAATTAATATACCATTTATCTTTAAATACGGCATTGATACTTCTAATATTATTTTTAATTTTGCAAACGCTCTACATGTTGCTATATCAAAAAAATTAATATATTTTTTATCTAATTCTTCTATTCTTTCATTTAATAAAAAAATATTTTTTAAATTTAATTGATCAATGACTAGATTCATAAAATTAATTTTTTTAGAATTTGATTCAACAATATATACATTAATATTTGGAAATAATATTTTAATCAAAATACCAGGAATACCAGATCCACTTCCTATATCTAATAAATTAATATTTTTATTTTCTAAGAGATTTTCATACACAAAGATAGATTCATATAAAAAATCAGAATATATTTTATCTTCACTATCAAGTCTAGTTAAATTATATTTTTTATTCTCACTTTGAACAATATCTTTATATTTATAAATAAGTTCTAGTTGTTCACTAGAAACGTTACTAAAAATTTTATACATTTCTTTTTCAAATGAATCTTTATTCATGCTTGTTCCTGTTTTTTTCTATATATAATTTTATATTCATTAAATCGTTTAAATTAATCCCAGATATTCTAGATGCTTGATCTAGAGAAATAGGTTTTATTTTATTTAATTTATCAATGGCTTCTAATGATAAATTAGGTATATTATTATATGATTTAATTTTATTTAATTTAATAGCATATAATTTTTCATAATTTTCTATTAGTTTTTCTTGATTTTTAATATATCCTTCAAATTTAATTTGTATATTTATTTTTTCTTTTCAAATATTATCAAGTGGTTTAAAATTTAAATATTTTTCTATATCTTCATAAAAATAATTTTGTTTTTTTATTAATTCATATAAAGATATATCTATTTTTTTGAAATTAAATTTTTTGTCTTTAATAATATTAATTTTATTTTCTTTTAGTAAATTAACATTATATTTAACATATTCAATATTTTTTAATAATTCCTGATATTGTTTCTTAGATATTAATCCTACATCATAACCATATTTCATTAATCTTTCATCTGCATTATCATTTCTTAAACATAATCTATGTTCAGCTAAACTTGTTAATATTCTATATGGTTCAGTAATTTCTTTTGTAACAATATCATCAATTAATACACCTATATATGCTTCAGATCTTTTTAAAATAAGTGGATCTTTTTTTTCTAATTTTAAGATTGCATTTATTCCTGCTATCAATCCTTGTGCAGCTGCTTCTTCATATCCACTAGTTCCATTTATTTGTCCTGCAAAATAAAGGTTTTCTATTAATTTACTTTCTAATGTTGGATATAATTGATTTGGATTTATTGCATCGTATTCAATTGCATATGCATATTTTTTAATAACTGATTTTTCAAGACCTTTTATTGAATGAATTAGTTTTTCTTGAACATCTTTTGGTAATGAATTAGAAACACCTGCAAGATACATAGTATCCATATGTATTGATTCAGGTTCTATAAATATTTGATGCCTATTTTTATCTGAGAATCTAACAATTTTATCTTCAATACTAGGGCAATATCTTGGACCAACTCCAGATATTCAACCACCATACATCGAAGAATTTTTTAAATTATCTTTTACTATTTTATGGGTCTTCTCATTTGTGTAAGTTAAGTAACATGACAATTGCTTATCAAATTCTAAATAAAATGGATCCTTATGAGAAAAAGATAATTTTTTATTAGTACCTAATTCTTTTTCTAAAATGTTATAATTTATACTATCTTTTTGAATTCTTGCTGGTGTACCTGTTTTTAATCTTATTAATTCGAATCCATGACTTAACAAAGATTTTGATAAACTAGAAGCATTAGAAAATTTATCAGGACCTTCATTTCAAGACTCATTACCTATAAATATTTTAGAATCCAAAAAAGTACCAGTACAAATTATAACTACATCAGAATAATAAACATTATTATTTGTTTTTAATCCAATGACCTTTTTATTATCAACTACTAATTCAGTTACTTCTTCATTTATTAAATCTATATATTTATTATTTTTAATCTTATTTAAAAAATATTTATGATATTCAACTTTATCTATTTGTGCTCTTAAAGCTCATACTCCTGCACCCTTAGATGAATTTAATAATTTCATTTGAAGTTGGCAACTATCTGCAGCTTTACCTTGTTGTCCTCCTAATGCATCAATTTCCCTAGTAATAACTCCCTTACCAGGTCCACCAATAGAAGGGTTACATGGCATATTTGCAATTAACTTTTCATCAATACAAAATAAACCTACTTTATATTTTTTATTTGCAAATGCAAATGAAGCTTCAATACCTGCATGTCCTGCTCCAATTACTAATACTGTATATTTTTGACTCATAAAAATCCTTATATTATAAATAAAATTACTACCAAACAAATGTGTTTAATAGTAATTTGATTGTATAAAATTGTCTGTGATTTATTATATTAAACGTTTTCTATATCTAAAACTTTTCTATTTTTATAGTATCCACAATTACCACAAACACGATGAGGCATTATTTTTTGACCACATTTATTACAAGATGTTAAATTTGGTGTATCTAAAGCATGATGACTTCTTCTCATATTTTTTCTTGATCTTGTAACTTTTCTTTGTTGAACAGCCATTTTAAATCCTTTCAAATAAATAAAGCATAATATATTATATATTATAAATTTTTATATGGTTATAAAATTTATAATAAAATAAATTATTTTTTTACATTAGTATAAACTGGCTTATAAGAAAATCTATGGATTGATTTTATTGGTCCATATTTTTTTAATGCTTCTAAATGAATTTTTGTTCCATATCCTTTGTGGTTTTCAAATCCATATTCAATATACTTTTTTGATAAATCTATCATAATTCTATCTCTAGTAACTTTAGCTAATATTGATGCTGCAGCAATACTAATAGATTTAGAATCACCTTTTACAATAGATTCATTATCAATTGATATATCTAGTTTTTCATAGTCTATTAAAACAAAATCTGGTTTTGTTTTAATTTCTAATAAACTTTTAATCATTGCATTTATACTTGCCTGTTTTGGATTTTGTTTATCAACTATATTTGGTTCTATAATTTGAATATTATAGTCAATACAATCATTAACGATAATATCAAATAATTTTTCTCTTTTATTAAAAGATAATTGTTTTGAATCTTTTATATCATCATTTTTATAATTTATTGGAAGTATACAAGATGCTGCAACCAATGGACCTGCTATACATCCTCTTCCTACTTCATCAACACCTGCAATTAATTTATAGCCTTGATTATGATATTTTTGTTCATAATAATACATATTATTTTTCATAATTTACTCTACAAATTAAATTATTGCTAAAATCTATATAAAGTTTTTCTAATGATGTCTCAATATCATATTCATTGTTTTTTAACATTAATTTAAATTTGTTTGCATAAAATTCTAAAAAATTATCAAATGTAAAATTATCATTAAATTTATAATATTTTTTTAATTCATTACTATATTTATTTAAATAAAAATTATACGCAAATTCTATTGTTTTATATTTATCAACAATATTTCAATTTATTGTTCTTAATAAAGTTAGTTTATAAAAATCTTCTTCATTATTTATTTTTTTAAAAGATACTCCAGGAGTGTCTAATAAATAAATATAATTAGATAATTTTACTCATTCTTTTTTCCTAGTAACACCTGGTTCATTTTTTGCTGTAAGATTTTTCTTATTAAGTAAAAAATTTATAAAACTAGATTTACCAACATTTGGCAAACCAACTATTGCAATATAAACTTTTGGATTTGCATAGCCTTTACTTTTTAATTTTTCTATTTTTTGAGATAATTTATTATTTATTTCATTTAATATTAAATTTCTAAACTTATTATCTTTTATAGAACCAACTAAAATATGATTATATAAACTTTTATCTATATCGCTTAAATCACTTTTTGATGCTATTTTTAAAATAGGGATGTTTTTATTTTTAATTGTAGAAACAATTTCAGAATCTGAAGTTAAATTAATTGATCTAGAATCAACTATTTCAATTATTAAATCTATTAACTTTAATTCCTTTTCAAATTCTTTTAAAGTTTTAGCCATGTGGCCAGGAAATCAATTTAATTTAGTATCATTCATATTTAAAATTTTTCCTACTCTATAAATTTATAAAAAGACATTCTTCCATTAATTTCAACTTCTTTATTAACAGCTATAAATATTTTTTCATCAACTTTTCTAATTTCTGAAATTAATTCATGTAGTTCATAAAAGAAACAATATATTTCCATGATTTGAATTTTTTCTTTTGAATATGAACCAGTAACATCTGAGATTGTTCTATTATGAATATAATTTTGATCATTTAACATATTATTTATTTTGTTAACTGATTTACCATAACATTTAACACTAACAACTTTATAACGCGGATATAATTTATTTAAAATATAACTAAAAACTATTGACATAAATATAGAACAAATTAAATTTGGGCCTAACAATGATCTATATTCTCAATAATTTTCTAACATTCCTATAGAAATATAAGAACCAATTATGTATCCAAATATTAAGAAAAATATGTTCATCATGAATATTATTTTACCTAATGGTTTAAGCTTTTTCTTAAATCAATAAATTGATATGATGTCTCCACCTGCAGTTGAAGCCCCTAATATATAAATAATTGCATAAAATATAGTTGAAAAAACAGAATAGCATAATCCACTCATTAATAAAGATATAATATGGGAAGGATCTGAACCATTTCATGTTAAATAAACTATTTGGTTTAAGCTAGATTCTTTTGATTTTACATCTCCAAATAATGATATATTTGAAATGCCAGGTATTTGATTTAAAGAATATGAAAAAATAGATGATGATAATAAATAAATAATTGTTAAGATAGTAAATTTTTTACCTATTTTTTTATAAGAAAAAAATAGCAAAGGAATATTAACTATTACTATAAAAAATCAGAATGTTAAATCTGATACTAAACTAACTATAGTATTTGATACATTATTTTTTAACAATGAAGCAGTAATTATTCTTGATAACCCTTGAGTTAATGAAGAAATGCCCATTGAATATAAACCTGTATTTTTAATCAAAAATAATGATAGTGTACCTATTATAAAACTTGATAAAATTACAATTAATATTTTTCAATGAAAACTTATATTACTATAAAATCTATTTAATTTAACATTTGTATTACAAAAAAAAGAAGTTTCAATTTCTTTTTTACACTCACAAGTATTTT